>NZ_JAYGID010000112.1:0-21999 GCF_034931685.1 Synechococcus sp. CCY9202 | reverse complement strand
CTCTGCTGTTGTGGTGCCGTCATACTCCTTGCTCTGCGCACTCAGCGTCACCGTGAGAGCCTTTGGCGTGATGCTTCCGTCTCCCTCGGCACTCGTATCGACGCTGTAATTATCAAGACTTGTTCCCCTTGACACCTGATAGTTCTCTGCTGTCAACTCCGCCGACACACGGCTTGCCGCCAACACATCCTTGCTATTGAACTGACCCTCTGTCGGCAGGGACTGCAGGTTTCCTCCCTCCCCGTCTACAAAACCGGTCAGCTGGAAATCCTCGCTGGCCAGCTCTGCTGTTGTGGTGCCGTCATACTCCTTGCTCTGCGCACTCAGCGTCACCGTGAGAGCCTTTGGCTTGATTTCACCTATGGCACCAGTGATGGTTTCACTCGCGAGCTGATACCCAAAAACCTTGTTTATCTCTTCGTCGACGATGGCCAGTCCAGAGACTTGTACATTAATCCCTGTACCTACATTCTTAACCCCCTGCCCCTCTAAGTCCACGAACAGACCCGAGCCAGGGAGCGAGAAGTCGACGTTGTCACCATCTAGAATGCCTGTCACAACATAAGAGCTTCCTTCCAGCGTGGAGTCAGGCGTGCCGTCATATGTTTTCGAAACTGAGCCTTCAAGGCTGATTTCGATAATTGGTGAATTTCCATAAATCACTCCATTTCCTGATGCCGCTGCAATCGGTGTCCTATCGCCCTCGACCTTGCCGTATTGCTTGAAGCCACGTGGAAGAGCATTCACCTCTTCGGAGGGCTCGGCTGCATAGACAAGCCAGCGAGCTCCGAACTCCGCATCAACGCTCAGAACATAATCGCCACCATTGTTCAGCAACGATCCTTCCCCAATGTTCAAGACAATAGAGTCAGAGGCGCTATAATCATCATTGGTGAAACTTGCGCTGATCTGTTCGTTGAGACTGATTGTGTTGCCGGCATCGGTTTGAGCGTCAATCCGCACAGTTGAGCCGGATAAGGCTTGGAGCGTGACATTGCCCGCATCTGCATCTACTGATTCACCTTCTCCATATCTAGAGGGGGAAAGTTTGATGTCGATATTACCAGTGCCTGTGTTGATCCTTGTGCCTTCGCCCATCCAAACTTCTGCTTCTCCAGAATCACGAAATTCAAAATCTGCCAATGGATCGTTGGCGAGTAAGCTTACATCTGAGCCGTCTGTAGTAATACTGGAGTTCAGAACGATGGATCGCCCGGCCTGCAGAGAGAGGGAGCCACCAATCCCTTCAGGATTGTCGATGTTGATGTCGGATGCTGGAGTCAGCGTGATGTCATTATTTGCTTGCAGGATCACATCCGTTCCGCTGTTTGCGATCGCTTCAATCTGCGCTGGGGTCAGAATCTGATCAGAGCCGAGCATGCCAGAAGGGATGTTGCCTTCCGCCACCTGCAGCAGGCCAACACCGAACGCAGTGGCGGAATCTGTGGATGGTGAGCCAACAACAAATCGATCACCATCAAGCCCAATAATCTGTGATTCACAGCCTTCACCACAAACTGTCCCATAGCCTTGGTACGGTTGCGTACCGAGGAGCGAGTTCAAGCTGGTTGCAGGCCCAGACAAGCCAACACTGCCATCCCCCCAGGTCACGGCACCCGCGTCTTCGATCAGCCCAGAGGTGGATGAGGCATCTACGAAGGGGCTGCTCACCACAAAGTTGCCATTGCTCAAGACTGTCACGCCCCCCGAGCCCACTTGATCGCCCGAAAAAGAGCCCACCAGTGAATTGGCGGCAGTCACCGCGCCCACCGTGCTGCCACTGCTATTTCCCCATGTCACAGCACCAGCATTTGTAATATACCCGCTAGAGCCGAATGGGTCATTCCAGCTTGGGCTTATTAACACATAATTACCGGTTCCGACTTCTACAACGCCGAAACTGCCAATCCGATCATTAGTGGTAGAGCCTACCAATGAATTTGTATCGTTGACTTCGCCCACCGTGCCACCACTCCCATTCCCCCAAGTCACGGCCCCCGCATCTGAGATCAGCCCAGAGTCGGATGGGGCATTCCAAAGGTCACTGCTCACCACATAGTTGCCATTGCTCAACGCTGTCACGCCACTAATCCCTACATAGTCAAACGTATTCGAGCCCACCAGTGAATTGGCTGCACTCACCTCACCCACCGTGCCACCGCTCCCATTCCCCCAGGTCACGGCCCCCGCATCTGAGATCAGCCCAGAATCGGATGGGGCATCCCAAAAGTAACTGTTCACCACATAGTTGCCATTGCTCAACGCTGTCACGCCACCAATCCCTACATAGTCAAACGTATTCGAGCCCACCAGTGAATTGGCTGCACTCGCCTCACCCACCGTGCCACCGCTCCCATTCCCCCATGTCACAGCCCCGACATTAGAAGCAGTGAGGGAATTCCATTCGTGACTAGCTACTACATAGTTGCCATTGCTCAATGCTGTCACGCCACCGAGGCCCACTCGATCCCCAGCAAGAGAGCCCACCAGTGAATTTTCAGAGCTCACCTCACCCGTCGTACGCGTTCCCGTGACACTGCCATTCCCCCACGTCACGGCCCCTGCTTCTGAGATCAGACCCGAATCGGAGGGAGCGTTCCAGGATGGACTATTTACCACGTAATTACCATTGCTCAATGGCGTCACGCCAAACAAGCCGACATCATCAAATTCATTCGAGCCCACCAAGGAATTGGTCGAACTCACCGCCCCACTGATGCCTGTTGCCCCATCCCCCCAGGTCACGGCCCCTGCATTTGAGATCAGACCCGAACGGGAGGGAGCGTTCCAGTCCGGAC
The DNA here is from genome assembly GCF_034931685.1 of Synechococcus sp. CCY9202. NCBI lineage: Bacteria > Bacillati > Cyanobacteriota > Cyanophyceae > Synechococcales > Synechococcaceae > Synechococcus > Synechococcus sp. CCY9202. Next base: position 19,201 of record NZ_JAYGID010000112.1, on the reverse strand, counting down.
TGCTCACCACATAGTTGCCATTGCTCAATGCTGTCACGCCACCAGCCCCTACTAAGTCAAACGTATTCGAGCCCACCAGTGAATTTTCTGAGCTCACCACACCCGCCGTACGTTCTCCCGTGACACTTCCATTTCCCCATGTCACAGCCCCGACATTAGAAGCAGTGAGGGAATTCCATTCGGTACTAGCCACCACATAGTTCCCATTGCTCAATGCTGTCACGCCACCGAAGCCCACTTGATCCCCAGCAAGAGAGCCCACCAGTGAATTTTCTGAGCTCACCACACCCACCGTCCGCGTTCCCGTGACACTGCCATTCCCCCAGGTCACGGCCCCTGCATTTGAGATCAGACCCGAATCGGAGGGAGCGTCCCAGTAGGGACTATTGACCACGTAATTACCATTGCTCAATGGCGTCACGCCAAACAAGCCGACAAAATTAGAGAAACTCGAGCCCACCAAGGAATTGGTCGAACTCACCGCCCCACTGATGCCTGTTGCCCCATTCCCCCAGGTCACGGCCCCTGCATTTGAGATCAGATCCGAATCGGAGGGAGCGTCCCAATAGGGACTATTGACCACGTAATTACCATTGCTCAATGGCGTCACGCCAAACAAGCCGACATTATCAAATTCATTCGAGCCCACCAAGGAATTGGTCGAACTCACCGCCCCACTGACGCCTGTTGTCCCATGCCCCCAGGTCACGGCCCCTGCCGCTGCGATCAGTCCAGAATCTGATGGGGCATCCCAGTCAGGACTAAGCACCACAAAGTTACCATTGCTCAGCTCAACGGCGCCAAAATTTCCCACCTGATCATCAGGATTAGAACCATGCAGCGTCGACAGCAAGGCCCCGGTTTGGCCATTAAAGAGATAGACCGCTCCTGCATCGGCAGCGACTGCATCATCGGCAGGGTCGAAAGCCAGAATGTTTCCACCGCTCAGCACCAGTACATCACGTCCAAATCCCCCGTACTCCACTGGATTCGGATCCACCAGATCTGTGACCAAATAGATTCCCTCCCTTGGGGTCGCGGAGGCATCAATGATGATATTTTTGGGGTCTAGAAGCAGGGTGCCTGCCTTACCCTTTGGCGCTGACGCATCGGCCGTTCCACCAAAGGTCAGCAGTTCCTTGCCGGACACCTCCAGCAGGCCGCCATCACCGCCCTGTAGTCCGCCCTTTGCCGATACGGAGCCATAGAAACGCGTCGTATCATCCGACCAGACAATCACCGTTCCGCCATCACCTTGGCCGGTTGCATCTGCGTTCAATGTTGTGGAGAAGGTGACCGTGGTGGATCGGGCATTCGCGGCTCCGCTCGGCAGCGCCGCTCCCCGGAATCCTCCCCCCACCTGGATCGAACCGCCGCCACCGTCACCGCTGGCATCGGCACTGGCGCCCTGCAGCTGGATTGTGGTCCCACTGATCTCGATGCTGCCGCCCTGGGCCTGCTCGCCCGTGCCGATCGCCTCATAGGTGCCGGAGCTGAACAGGTTCCTTCCCGCTGACACCGTGATGCTGCCTCCGAGTTCCGTGCCGCTGGCCTGCAAGACGGACGCAGCTGACTGGATCACGTTGCCGCCCGCCTCCAGCTGGATCACACCACCGTTGCCCGCCGAACCGGTGGCACGCACTTCCGCCGAGCTCATCAACGTCTCAGCGGCAGTCAGCACCACACTGCCGCCGCTGCTGCCGCTGGCCCGAATGGCGCCACTTTGAAGCACCGTGCCACCGGCAATCGTGACCTGCCCCCCCCGGCCACTGGCCGGTGGAGCCTGAGCTGTGGTCGATGGTGTTGTTGGTGACACCAACGGGGTCGATGGGGCCAGGAGGGCGGCAGCCGGCGCTGCAGCCGTAACGGCTGTCACATCCAGAGCAGAAACGTCATTGCTCAGGGACGCGATCACTTCCTCCGTCACGAGGGGAGCTTGCACCGTGGACATGTCCTCAGCGGAGACCTGACTGGCCAGGGGCTCGAGCACCGCAGCCTCCAGCAGCGGAGTTTCCACCACAGTCACGGCGTCCGGTGGCGGTTCCGCCAGCGCTGCGTTCAGGTCTGTGGTGCCGGTCTGCGGCGCAAAGCTCCAACTGCCGCTCGTGCCGCTGTTCTCCACCACCGTGCCGCTACCGCCATCGGTGCTGCCTTCCGCAGAGCCACTGCCGGAGGCATTGATCATGCCGCCGCTGATCAAGACCCGCTGCCCCTTCAGCTCAATCCGTCCCCCATCGGCCAGCACCGCCTTAGCCGGGATCCCATCAGCTACCGCTGGCGGCGGTGTCGAGGCGGCGGTGGCGGCCACACCCACCGGGGCGGACGGTGCTGGATCACTCGAACCCGCATCAGCTGGTCCGGAGTCGCGTGATCCGGCTTCAGCCACGATCACAGCACCGGATGGCCAGGCTGCACCGCTGCTGGCCTCAGGCATCGCCTCGGATGACGGTTCCGAGGCTGAGGCCGCTGATCCCTCGCTGGCGACATCTGGTCCTGCTTCCGGGGCGTCCGTGCTATCCGCATCAGATGTCTCGAGGCCTGTCTCGCTGGCACCATCCGCCGCGGCCTCGGATCCACCGGTCTCGGATCCACCGGTCTCTGATCCATCGCTGCCGGCCTCACTGGCCGACGCCTCTTCCTCCTCTGCGGCCGCAACAATCGTGGCGGGATCGTTTCCGGCACCATCGCCAGCGCTCTCTGGCTCGCTCGCTACTTCACCGCCGTCGCCGTCGCCGCCAGTGGCGAGCACGTCGGTGTTCTCCAGCGTCAGATCTCCCACCGCCGCCAGCACCACGGTTCCGCCACCGGTGGCTCCGCTCGAATCGATGCGGCTATCGCGAACACTCACCACCTCTCCTTCCACCGCAATCCGCCCGCCCACGCCATCGGCGCTGCTCACGTTCAGCTCACTGGAGCTGATGCTCACATCACGGCCGGCCACCTCGATCTCGCCGCCACTCACCAGCAGACGCGCCGCCTGCAGAATCACATTGCCGCCCTGGGCATCCATCAGCAGGCTCTGATCCACCGTGAGCGTGCCGCCAGCGAGGCTCAGATCGCCATTGCTACTCAACCCCAGCGCCGCCAGACTGGCCGAGTCCGTCACCAGGCCAGAGCGGCCCCGCAGCGGTTCACCACTGAGCAGGGCCGCCTGGGCCGGCGTTGTTCCCAGCACATCAAACAGGCCAGATCCAATCCGCAGAGCCGTGGCGGTACTGAGATTGAGATGCTGCACATTCTGGAATCCGCCGGAGCCACTGATCGTGATCCCGCCAGGAGACAGCCAGAACAGATTTCCTTTGCTGCTCAGTGAAACCGGCTTATCAATAAAGCTGCCCAGGGAATTAATCACCCCTACCATGACATTGCTATATCCACCCGACTCAATCCGCACTCCCGTGATGCCGCCGCGCGTATCGAACGCACCGAAGCGATGAAACAGATTGCGCCCTGCCCCCGTTCCGCCACTCGCGCCGCACAGGCCGGCTTCACAGCTGCCGTCCCTGACCCCATTCACCACCGTGCCCAGGCTCCTCGCTCCTGCCGCTCCCTTCACCTCCGCCGCCGCACGACCAGCGCCCAGGAGCAGCCCCGTGAGGCCCAGGCCGGCCCCGAGGCCCAACGCCCACAGGCGGAATTGAGGCTTTGCCGTCATGGGGGGAGGTGGCTGTCGTTGATGCCGCGAGGCGCCAAAGCCCCCACTGAGGCCGTAAAAGTTGCCGCGACTCGTCAGGCCTATCGCCAATGAGTTCAGCATAGGATGGAAAAACTTGACTTATGAGCTCAATTTTAGAGCACGCTCGCGTTGAGCACGTCCGAAACTATCCATTTTCTTCTAACAGCAGGCTCTGCGATTGTCTGCCCTTGAGTAGCAATCGCTACCATGGCTGTCGGGAATGCCCGCACCAGAAGCCCTGGTATCGCGGATGACCCATGCCCCGCCGGGCTCTGCCTGTCCAATTGCCGTCGACCGCCTGAAGGGCAGAGTCCCTGACGCACAGCTTTGAAGTCTTTCAGTCGATCGAAACAGCGGCACACCAGCCTTCACCACCCTCGATCCTTCCGTTGACAATTCCCGGTTGGAATTGCGTTCTGTGGGCATCAGATGCTCCTCCTGTTAGCCCAGCTGGTTGCGCCGCCGCTGCAGAACAGTCCGATTCGGCTGCCCGGACCCGATGCCGGGGAACAGCGTCCGGCCCCCCGGGGAGAGCAGCAACCGGTTCCGGTGGAGATTCAGGAACCGATCGATGGCGAGCCCCCGGCCCAGACGCCCGAATCCCCGGATCAACCCGGCACCGAACCACCAGCCGTACCCGGCGACTTCGGCAGCAGTGCAGAGCCCCGGGTGGAGGGGCTCACCGTCTACGACGCCTCTGATCTCTCAACAATCCTGGCCGGGTGCGGCGCCGGCGAGGCATCGGCCCAACGGCTCCAGACCTGTGCTGCCGTCCTCACGGCCCGGTTGGTGGCCGATGGCTATCTCAACAGCCGTGTCTATGTCAAAGCCACACCAGCCCCTGGCTACCTGGAGGTGGTCGAAGGGCGAGTGGTGGAACTCCGCGTCAACAGCGACGACGGCCGCCTCAGCCGCAAGGTGTCGCGGCTGCTGGCTCCCCTGCAGGGCTCGGTGCTGCACTTGCCCACCGTGGAGCAGCAACTTCAATTGCTGAAGCGCCTGCCGGGTGTGGCGAACGTGCGCGGCAACCTTTCACGCCTGGGCAGCGACCCTTCCCAGGCGGTCTTCACGGTGAGCTTCCAGCCCAGCGACCAGCCCTGGCAAGGCGAATTCTCCCTCCGCAACGACGGCTCCAACGGCTCCGGTGAGGCACGCGCCATCGGCACCATCGCCAAGGCCAACCTGGCCACCCGCGGCGACACCCTGCTGATCTACAGCGAGCTCGGCACAGACAACACGCCCTCACTCGGGGCTGTGATCACGTCGGTGAGCTACACGGTGCCCCTGGCCGATCAATGGAACTTCACCGGCGCCTTCGGTTACAGCCGCCGCAACCTGATCGAGCTTCCCTCCCCCACGAACGGCATCTCCACGACCCAGTTCCAGGGGCTGGGCCAGGTCGAGTGGGTGTTCAAGGACACCCTCAGCCAGCGCTGGAGTCTGTTCGCCGGATTCAGCGGCGACCGCAGCACTACCTACCTCGACGGCAGGGCCCTGCCGGACCTGGTGCCGGAGAGCGTGCGCTCCCCCAGCAACGGCTACCTGCGGGTCGGTCTGGCCGCCAATGGGCTCAGCGGCTCGCTGGGCTGGGCTGGCAACGTCTATCTGCTGCAGGGCATTGCCGCCGCCACACCCCAGCAGCAGCGTAAGGAGCTGGCTCAGGTGGATCTCTATCCCGGTGAAGCCACCGCCCTCGGCGGCCTGATCTCAGCGGCCTGGGCCTTTGCCCCCAGCTGGCAACTGAACCTGCGGGCCGGCGGCCAGGTGGCCTTCAAGCCCCTGACCAACTCGATGCAGTTCACCGTGGGCTCCGATGCCGGCATCCGCGGCCTGCCTGGCCAGTTCCTCAGTGGCGACAACGGCTGGCTCGGCACCGCCGAGGTGGCCTGGACCTTCTGGCAGAAGAACAACCAAAGCCTCCAGCTGGTGCCGTTCATCGGCATGGGTGGTGTGACGACCACCCTGGCGGGGGTCACCTTCTCCGACACGGTGGGCTCCGGCGGGATCCTGGCGCGCTGGTTGGCCGGCAACAGCTGGCTGGTGGAACTGGGCTGGGTGGAACAGTTCGAAACCAACGACAACCTGGGCGAATGGACCGACTGGGCCCTGGGCAAGGGCCTGTACGCCCAAGTGAAGTACCGATTCTGAGCGGGGGGGCGTCCGGACACCTGCCTGGGAGAAAGGTGTTACAGCCCCGCGACGTGCCCCGACAAGATTGCGCTTGCCCGGATCGATCGCCGTGGCGCCAATCTCAGCGCGCGCAGAACTGGGCCTGCAGCTGCAGCCTGTCGATCGGACTGGGTAGTTCGGCCGGATCGAAGGGTGGGGGCGCGGCCGCATCGGCGGCCCTGGCCAGCATCGGCACTGGCCTGAATCCGCCATTCACCGAAACCTGCAGCGGCCGCACATGACTGAGCCCGATCGCTTCAGCGAGCTCGCGGCCCTGCCGCAAGGCATCCTGATACGCGAGCCTCAACAGCTCGCGCCGCACGGCAACATCGGCGATCGGATCCGCCTGAGGGCGAACCGGCGCTAGCTGGACACCCGGCAAGGCACCCACGTCACGGACCAAGCGCTGCAAACGCTCTGGTGCCAGATCGCCACTCACCTGCAGTTGTGCTGTGATCCGGGCCGGTCGATTCGATTCCGCTGAGCGCTGCCATGTCGACGGAGAGCTCACCCGCAGATCGTTGACATCGAGATCCTGAAGTGCTGAGCGCACAGCGGCAAGACGGCGCTGCAGTTCTGCCAGGGCGGCATCGGCCGAGGCCGCCTCCGCCTCAAGCCCAAGGGAGATGCCCAGGCGCTGGGTGGCGCGTTTGCGTTCAGCACTGCCCTGAGCCTCCAGCAGGGTGCCCTCACACAGCACCTGCACCTGGGCGTGGACAGGTTTCGCCAGGGTGAGCAGAACCAGGGCAGGGGACAGCATCAGCTGGGTCGCCCCCCAGGTGGACCAGAAACGGGAAACGGATGCCATGACCGATCACCAAGATGTGCTGAGGAGCTGCATCCCACGCCAGAAGGATGGATGCACGCATCCATCCTCGACCAGCAGCCGATCAGCCACTGGCCCAGTCCAGGCGCGCGCAAATGGGTTGGTCGTGCCGCTGGCCTGGATCCCTGATCGCCGCGGCGGGCTGATGCCAAGCCTGTCATGAATCCACTGACATTGGCTCACTCGATCTGCGTTCGAGCGATCTGAATGGTGGCAGAAGGGATGGAATTGGCTGGATTCGGTGTCCCGGAACCGACGTCTGACCGCAGACAATCAAAGAATCCTTGCTCAGGTCGTTGGGTCGCAGGATCAGCCGGTGCTCCCAAGGATGCTGCTGCAGGAGCTGATTGGATCGGGATCTTCTCCGGATCGATTCACTCCAGGTCAACGGACTCCAGCAAGATCCGACTGCGCATCAACCGGTCGGCATCGATTGCCCAGGCAATGATCTGAGTGTGCTTGGCCTGCGCGTCGTCCTTCATCTCCTCGACCACCTCATCGTGGAACCCCTCCAATTGACGGACCAGCGTCAGAGCAATCTGCTGATCTTCAGAGGCACTGGTATCGAGCTGTTCGATCAGATCCAGCACCTCCTGGACCTTGGCACTCGGCTCCTGTTCGGGCTTCTCCAGACGCTCGGACCTGGCCTGCATGGCGATCAGTTCATCGGGGCTGCCCGGGATGCCGGCAGACGGTTGCTGGGATGCGTCGGCGTCGACCATTTCAGGATGCACACCCTCGTTGGGATCGGCAGGCTTGCCACCGTGGTAGCGGTACCGCCCGCTGCGGCGCTGGGGCTCCCCTGAGGAGGGGTTCAGTGGCTGATCTGAGGGAAGGCCCATCGCAGAGGTGGTGTCGTTGTGCTCCAACCAGGATCGCGCCGATGGGTCCCGGCTGCCTGCCGTCGCAGCTTCATCCCGTACGACCTGCAGGCTGCTCTGCTGTGCCGTGGCCCCTTCAGCCTTGCCCTCGGTCAAGGACCCTTCGCACGCGGCGTCCTCTGCAAGGGCCCAGGTGAATCTGCAGGCGAAGCCCGTGCTTTGACCTGAGATAGGGATGCCGCAGCAACGCAGGATTCTTGCTTTGTCGCACGTTAATTCGGCAAGCCAGGACGGTGTCTGATCATGCGCCGCCCCTCCCCTCGATCACAGGGCATCGTGCAGGCCCGCTCTGCTCTCGGTGATTGGTCTCCTGATGGGCATCGGTGTTCTGGTCACGGGCTTCGACCTGCTCGGATTCAGCAGCCGTTTCCCTGCGCGTCCCGCGTGAGGGCGCTCCTCAGGGCAGGGTGAAACCGGAGGTGTTCAGGTGTTTGAGGTCGAGCAGCACGACCGTGAACCAGACCAGCAGGGCCAGGCCTCCGATCGCGCCGACCAGGACCAGCAGGCCAGCGATCACCGACTTGATGGACTTGCTGTCGTTTGGCACGAGCATGGGGGAATGGATGGTCACTGTCCCACAGCCAGATCTTATTCTCGAGATCTGGCTGCATGCCCCCGCACCCGCCTGCCATGCCGTTTCCGGATCGTCGGCTCCGGCGGTCGCTCCGCCGTGCTGCTCACCGCCGACCACGCCGGCCGCTCCATTCCCCGCTCTCTGGCCAAGCTTCAGCTCAGCGATGAGGTGCTCGAGACCCATGGGGCCTGGGATCTGGGTGTGGCGGCTCTGGCGGAGCGCCTCTCGGCTCGGCTGGATGCCGTCCTGATCCTCCACAACTACTCACGGCTGGTGATCGACGTGAACCATCCGCCCTGGGCCCCTGATTCGATCGTGGTGCGCAGCGAAAATGCCCTGATCCCCTCCAATCGCACCCTCTCTTCGGACGTGCGTCGGCGAGGGCCTGAGGCGCTGTTCGAGCCCTGCCACCGCCGCATCGCCGCCGAGCTTGATGGGCGATCCCGGCAGGGTCAGCCCGGCGTGCTGGTGGCCGTGCACAGTTTCACGCCGGTGCATGGAGGGCAACGGCGGATTCCCCACGTGGAACTGGAGGTCCGCCAAGACCTGATCGCCACGACGAAGGGCCAGCAGGCCTGCTGGCCATTGCCTTCTGCCGCTGGATGACCATTCCGGCTCGCTACAGCACCGGTTACCTGAGCGACATCGCGGTGCGGCCGCCCCACTCGGCCATGGACTTCTCAGCCTGGTTCGAGGCCTACCTCGACGATGGCTGGTCTGTGTTCGATCTACGCCGCAATCCTCCGCGAATCGGGCGCATCCTGATCGCCCGCGGCCGAGATGCGGCCGATGGGGCCTTCCCCACCACGTTCGGTTCCTCGACACTGGAATCTTTCCAGGTGTGGGCCACATGACCTATTGCGTAGCCGTTCTCCTGCAGGCCGGCATGGTGTTCGGCTCGGATTCACGCACCAATGCGGGTCTGGATAATTTCGCCACCTTCTGCAAGATGACCGTGTTCGAGCGCAGCGGCGATCGGGTGCTGGTGCTGCTCAGCTCCGGCAGTCTGGCCGGCACCCAGGCGGTGATCAGCCTGTTGCGCCAGCGGGCCGACGACAGCAATGGGGGCGACACCCTGTGGACGGCGCGCACGATGTTTGATGTGATGCTGTTGGTGTCGGATGTGGTGCGCAAGGTCCAGCAGCGTGATGCCGCCTACCTGGAAGCCTCAGGCAGTGGATTCAATGCGTCGTTTCTGGTGGGCGGCCAGATCCGAGGCGAAGCGCCACGGCTGTTCCGCATGTATGCCGAGGGAAATTTCATCGAAGCCAGCGCAGATACGCCGTTTCTCCAGACCGGCGAGGCGAAATACGGCAAGCCGATCATCGACCGCGTGATTCACGCCGACACCTCGCTGGCGGATGCGGCCAAATGTGTGCTGGTGTCGTTCGATTCCACCATGCGCAGCAATCTTTCGGTGGGGATGCCGATCGATCTGATCGCCTATGAGCGTGACAGCCTGGCTATCACCCACCGCCGCCGCTTCGGCGATGGCGATGCCGAGTTCGCGGAACTGAGCAGCGCCTGGGGTGTGGGCGTGCGCCAGGTGTTCCGCGACTTGCAGGATGTGAATTGGCAGGAGGAAAATCATTCGGCTTTTGCAGCACCCGAGTGAATGATTCCTGGTCACTCCACCTTGACACAATCAAAGAGAATCATGATCGGGTTCTTCAAGAAGTCCTCCCAATCCGCCCTGTCATCACGACCAGCGGGGTCAGGCGCCAAGTGCAGTGGATGCAGCTGAAAATCACGAAACCCCGCCCTGCGGAAGGCTTCTCGATACTCCGTTAGCGGCAAGTAGTAATTCACAATCTCCAGATCGGCCTTCTCGAGGTGCATGGTGAAGCGAATCGGGGCTCCGCCTTTCACATGCTCTGCTAGGGTCATCTCGAATCCATACTTCCGGTAATCCGGCCTGGGCCTGAAGAAATAAACATCGGGGTTGGTTGTGAGCGTCACGAAGCGCCCTCCCGGCCGCAAGCGAGAGGCAATTCCGTCGCAAAACTCCTGAAGTTCCTCGCGCGTCTGGGCATGGACCAGCAGCCAGGCCGAAACCACGAGATCAAAGGACTGCTGCGGCACCACGGTGCGTGCATCCTCCACCCGGTAAGCAATCCCAAGCGGGTCATGGGCCTCCTGGGAGCGGGCCAGTTCGATCATGCGTTCGGAGATATCGAAGCCCACCACCTCTGCCGCTCCGGCCTGCCGCAACCTACGGGTGAAATACCCCTCGCCACAGGCCGCATCGATCACCCGCTTTCCCCGTAAGTCTCCGATCAGCCGCATCAGTGACGGCTCCTCGATTCGTGAACGCCAGAGCTGCTGTTTGGCTTCCTGGTACTGCTGGGCAACCTGATCCTGGTCGTAATCCAGCGGGGCTTGGTCTTCGGTCACAGTGCTCTTCATCTCCAACCGCACTCCAGCGTAGGCGTGATGGGTCAACGCAGATTTCAAGAACCGACAATCGCGTCCATGACGATCCAATCCTGAAGCCATGGAATCCTGATGGATCCGTTCCTCTGGCTTCATGCCATGCCGCTCAGGCAGCATTGGCGCGACGGATGGCTGGTCGTGCTGTTGCCAGGCTCGATCCAAGGGGCAGCGGCACCGGGGCCAGAGCCCGGTGGATGTCATCCCAGAACTGCCTGCGGGCCAGCACGGCACGTCGAGCCATCGCCTGGGTGGCTTGAAGCCTGGAGGAGCAGCCGCCGCAGAGCTCACTCAGCATCGCCAGGGCGGTAGGGCCATGGTCGTCACCATCCATGGCAACGTGCCGCATCAGATACCAGTGCAGGGAGGGAGCCCGTTGCGGCGCAATCAGAGCCCGCTCCAACAGGGCCTGGAACAACGACGGCACCAGCAGCTCACGGCCATAGGTGAAAGCCGCCGCCATCGGCAGCACCTCACCGCAGCCGATAACCTCAAAGGTGAAAGCCATGAAGCGCTGTGAAGGCTGGGGGATCGGTAGACCCTCCAGGGCAGCAGCGAGCTCGGCAGGGCTCAAGGTCCAGGCCTCAACCCCCCGCAATCGGCTCAGCAACTGCTCGATCGGTGCCGTACAGGCCCCCACCTCCCGCATCGCCAGCAGGTAGATCTCCAGATGGCTGAGATGGCTGGCACCTAAAGGATTGGCAGGCGCCTGATCACACTCCTCCTCCGCCACGATCCGATCGATCACCGCCACCGCCGCATCTGAACGGGGCGATGGGCCGGAGCCGGGCAACGGAGCGAAGCGAGACCTGAAGGCAAGCTGCCGCTGCAGCGCCTTCGCCAGCAGGAGGAAGTCCCACACGGCGAACACATGGTGTTCCATGAACAGCCGTAGCGCCGGCAGATCCGTGATGGCACCGGCCAGGGGGTGATCCTGCAGGTCGGAATCCGCCGGGTTCACAGTCCCAGGTCGGTCAGGCCGGGATGATCATCCGGGCGTGGGCCCTGGGGCCAGAGGAAGAGCCGATCCGTTTCGCGGATCGGAACATCGTTGATACTGGCCTCACGACGACGCATCAGGCCCTGGTCATCGAACTCCCAGTTCTCATTGCCATGGGCTCGAAACCAGTTGCCGGAGTCGTCGTGAAATTCGTACTGAAAACGCACGGCTATGCGGTTGTCGTGCCAGGCCCAGACTTCCTTGATCAGGCGATAGTCGAGTTCGCGGGCCCATTTGCGTTTCAGAAACGCTTCGATCTCCTGGCGCCCCTGGATGAACTCCGATCGATTACGCCAGACACTGTCTTCGCTGTAGGCCAGGGCGATCTTGGCGGGATCGCGGGAATTCCAGGCATTTTCGGCCATGCGGGCCTTCTGGGTCGCGCTGTCACGGTCAAACGGGGGCAGGGGTGGCTTCGATGTCACAACGAGGGGAGTCTCAGCGAGCAGATCAGAGCGAGGTCGTTCAGTGAAAGTGGGGGTGGTGAAGGGAGTCGTGGGCCCTTCAGTCGCCCGACTGGATCGTCACCATCTGGTCGGCGCTGTAGTCCGCCAGGGTCTGTTGCAGTTTCAGGGCCTCCTCATCGGTGCGCGTGCAGGCGAATCCATAGCGTGCCCTCACCCGTTCAGAGGCCTGCTTCAGACCCTCCAGCCCCCGGGTCTGCAAGTCGCCGACGGACAATTGTTCGCCGGGGGGTAGGTGCTCCAGGATCACGGTGGAGGGTGAATAGAGCTGGGAGCTCAGGCCATCGGGCCACTGCAGAGTGAGGTGAACTTCTGGCACCAGGCGATCGGGCAAGGGCTCCGGCCATGCTCCCAGCCCCCCAGGAGCATCGCCGTGCCCATGGTCACAGATGCTCCTGGCCAAGATCGTTCAGGGCGCCAAAACCGGTGAGTGGGTCCTGCTGGTGCCACACCCGCTGGCACGCCCCTGCGGCACTCAGCACCAGCTCCGCGTCTCCGCTCTGAAACCTGCCGATCTCCACGCACTGGAGATCGGGATCGATCCCGGTGGCATGCCGCAGCGCTGCCGACTGGGACGGATCCACTGCCAGGAGATAGCCATAGCTGGGGAAGCAGGTGAGCCAGGCTTCGAGCTCCACACCGCCTGGCGGCTGAAGCGCCTCAAGATCCAGCTCCAGGCGGCAATGTGCCGCCTCGGCGAACATCACAGCCGTGCCCACCAGGCCGCCCATGCTGATGTCCTTGGCCCCGTGCACGATGCGGGCACCGGCCAGCTCCACCAGCAGAGCGAGATGGCGGCGCAGCCGGGCGGGTTCCGCCTCAGTCGCGGCATCCCAGAAGGGGTAATGGCGATGAAAGTGCCCCTTGATATTGACCAGCAGATGGCAGCGATCCCCCGGGCGGGCGGCCCGAGCGGAGAGCACCGGGCCTGGCGTGGTTCCGAGCACAGCCACCGAGAGCGCGTTGTAGGGGCTGTGCAGATTGGTGTGACCGCCCACCATCGGAACGGCGAATGTGTCGGAGGCGAAGCGCATCCCCGCCAGCAGTCGCTCGGCATGCTGCTCACCGGTCGCCCACAGGCTGTTCACCACAGCGAGCGGGCTGCCGCCCATGGCCGCGATATCGCTGAGATTGACCAGCACCCCACTCCATCCGGCGAACCAGGGGTCGTCGTCGACCAGCTGGGGGTCCATCCCTTCGGAGGCCAGCAGCAGGGGGCCGGTCACGCCGGGAATCAGGGCGGCGTCATCGCCCAGGGCCGCTGCTGGCCCCAGTTCGGGAAAGGGCAACGGCGGGAAAGTTCTCGCCGGAGCCTGGATCTCCTCCTTCCCCCGCAGGCCCGGGTGCTGCCGCAGCCGAAGCGTCAGTGCCTGCAGGTCGGCGGGGGTCATGCCGCCTGGGCGATCGGTCGCCGTTCCAGCGAGGGCCGGTAATAGGAGAGATCGGCTTCCATCAGGTGATGGGAGATGCCGCGGATGTCGAGTTGCTCGAGCGAGCGCCAGTGCAGCCGCCGGAAGAAGGGAACGTTCTGACGCTGCACGGTGGCGAGAAAGCGATCACAACCCCAGCCATGGGCGGTGGTGACAGCCTTCCAGATCAACCCCTTGCCGATCTGATTGTGGCGGCGGAAATCGGCATCGACCCCGAGCCGGCCGCCCTGCCACAGCCGCGGGCTGAGTTCCACGATCCGCACCACACCAACGGCCTCACCGGCGCGGGCATGGCTATGGGACACAGCCACAATCGGGTAGGCGCTGGCATCGAGCTCATCGCGATCCGAGTCTTCGAAGAGGTGCTGCTCCTCGCAGAAGATCCTGCTGCGCAGATCCCAGTAGCTCGGCAGCAGCCTGGAGCCCGATCCGAGCACATGGAAGGAAAACTCCTCGGAACTGGCCGTCGGGGAGAGCTGGAAATCCTCGGCATCGAGAGCCATGCCCCAGCGCACCGAGGGGGTGAAGGCGGCCGGAGCGGAGGTGGTGCTGCGGCCGATGTCGTGGCTGCTGGGATCAATGAACAACATGGAACCGGGGATGGCTCAGGATGCGTTTTCAAACAGGGAGAGGGCCGAACAGGCGCCGCATTTGGCGCAGCCGGCGGCCATGCGGTCCGAACGGATGTCGGACTCGGCCAGCAACTTGCCCACGGCTTCGTAGATCTCGACCATGAAGTCGGCACTCGGGGCCGGGTGGTGCTGCAGAGGTGTACCGGAAATGGGTACGAAGGGCACCACGAAGGGATAGACACCGATCGCAATCAGCCGTTCGCTGCAGGAGATCAGGGTGCTGGCACTGTCGCCCAGGCCGGCCAGCAGATAGGTGCTCACCTGCCCGCGGCCGAACACGGCCACAGCCTGCTCGAAGGCCTCGACATAGCGCTCCAGGCTGAGCTCCGATTTGCCCGGGAGTACACGACGCCGTACCGCTTCGTCCACCACTTCCAGGTGCATTCCCAGGCTGTCAATCCCCGCCTGCTTCATGCGGAGATACCAGATCGGATCATCCGGGGGCTCGCATTGGCCCTGGATCGGCAGGTCCACCCGCGCCTTGACCGCCGCCGCCGTTTCCGCCATCAGCCGGGCCCCCCGATCGTCACTGTTCGGAGTGCCGGTGGTCATCACCAGCTGGCGCACACCATCGAGCCGCACCGCCGCCTCGGCCACCTCCGCCACCTGCTCAGGGGTCTTGCGCACCAGGGTGCGTCCGTCCTCGAGCGACTGCTCGATGGCACAGAACTGGCACGACTGACTGCGATCCCGAAAGCGGATGCAGGTCTGGAGCAGGGTGGTGGCCAGCACATCGCGGCCATGCAGCAGGGCGATGGCGCTGTAGGGGGTGCCGTCTGCGGTGGAAAGGCCGTAGAAGCGTGGTTGTGGCGGAGGCTCCACGGCGGCCAGGTTTGTGCCGGGCCGGTCGGTCACGGCAACCGCTCCATCGGCAGCCTGCTCCAGCCGGAACGGAGAGTCCTGGGACACCGCGTTGTAGACGGGAACCATCACGGTGGTGCCCGCGATCGTCAGGGCGCGATGGTCCGATGGACCGGCTCCACCGCGGCGCCCCTGGTTGCCGGCCACGGCGGGGTCGACCAGCCCCTGCACCTGCAGCTCCGTCACGAAACGCCCGAGGCTCTGGCTGGCCAGAGCCGGCTTGGAGGCATCAGCCATGGGTCTGGGCCTCAGCGGAAGCGACCTGCACCGTGGCGCCTGACGGAGCGTGGCTGTCCTGAGCTGCTCCTGGGATCAGCATCGGGTCCACCTGGGTGGCCGGCGTTGCGTTGATCCGCAGCCCCAGCAGATCGGGACGGCTGTAGTGCCCCACACTGTCCATCATGCGTTTGCGTTTGGTGATCAGGGCGGTGTCGAGCGTGGCGATCGCCAGCCCTTCACCCTCCGGCAGTGGGCCGGCCAGATAGCGGCCTTCCGGGCTGATCACCGCGGTGTGGCAGCCCCCCTGGAAGGCACGATGCAGGGAAGGATCGGGAGTGATCACGGCATGGTCGGCCGGATCCAGCCAGGCGGTGGACGACACCACGAAGCAACCAGCTTCCAGGGCGTGATGCCGCAGGGTCACGGCGGTCTGCTCGGAGAAGATCGGACCCACGAGCGATCCGGGAAACTGGGCGCAGTGGATTTCCTCCCCCTGGGTCATCAGGGCGAAGCGCGCCAGGGGGTTGTAGTGCTCCCAGCAGGCCAGGGCACCGATGCGGCCCAGGGCGGTCGGCACCACCTGCAACCCGGCGCCATCCCCCTGCCCCCAGACCATGCGTTCGTGGTAGGTGGGGGTGATCTTGCGGCGCTTCAGCACAATCGTGCCAGAGGCATCAATCAGCAGTTGGGTGTTGTAGAGGCTGCCGCCATCCCGTTCGTTCACCCCCAGCAGCACATGCAGGTTGTGCTGGCTGGCGGCTGAGCAGATCTGGCTGATCTCCGGTCCGGGAATCACCACGGCCTGCTCATAAAGGCGCAGATGGGAAGCACCCATCAGCACGGCCGGCTCCACGAAGGAGAAATAGGGGTAATAGGGAAGAAATGTCTCGGGAAAGACGATCAACTCAACCCCTGCCGCAGCCGCCTGCTCCATGGCCGCGAGCACCCTGGCCACGGACCCCTCAAGGTTGAACAGAACCGGACGAATCTGCGCCGCCGCAACGGTGATCGTGCTGACCATGGGAGACATCCGAAAGGTCCGAAACAGAGATCTCAGAGGGTCCAGGTGTCGAGGATGAAGGCCCCCTCCTTGCGGTGCATCAAGACAATGTCAAGCACATCAAGGGGGTTGATGGGGGTGATGCCTGGGATCAGCGCCCCTTCGCCGTGGCCGTACAGAGCCTGGAGGGCAAAGCGGCAGGCGTAGACTTTGCCACCCTGGCCCATGAACTTCTGGATCCGGGCATTGAAGTTGAGATGGCCATCAAAGGCCGCATCACCCAGCTTGGGGAATCCCCGTTGAACCCCCAGCGTGACTCCCGGGCCATACAGAAGAATCGAGGTTTCGAAGCCCTTGGTGATCAACCGGCTGGCCTGAAGAAGATTGACCAGGCCGATCGAACCTTCGAAGGCGACGGTGTGAAAGGTCACCAGGGCTTTTTCCCCGGGCTCCGCTTGGACATCAGGAAAGACTTTCTCTTCGTAATCAACGAGAAAATCGCCCGGCTGGTTGGCGGGACGGGTGACTTCGGGCATGGGGTGAGGTTGTCTGGTGGCGGAATCCAGAGCGAACCCTGCCACGTGTTTCGTTTTGTTTTATGTGGCCGATGCGACCGAATCCCTGGAGGTCGCAACCCGGCTGAGCCCGTCCAAAGGTTGCAATGGCTACCGGCCCCTGAGTCGCCAGCAGGGAAACTGGGATCTCCTCTTGATTGGTCACCCTTGCAGCCCTCGGCTCCTCTGCCGCCCAGGCATCCCGTCGTGGTGGTCGGGGGCGGCCAGTCCGGCCTGTCGGCAGCAGCCTGCCTCCAGCGGCGTGGTATCCGGCCCCTGGTGCTGGAACAGCACCAGGTCGGCCACGCCTGGGAACGGCAGCGTTGGGATTCCTTCTGCCTGGTCACCCCGAACTGGCAGTGCCGGCTGCCGGACTTTCCCTACGACGGGAAGGATCCGGAAGGCTTCATGGTGCGTGACGACATCGTGGCCTACGTGCGCCGATTTGCCGCAGCCATTGCTGCAGATGTGCGTGAGGGAGTGAGTGTGCAGCGCCTCTGCTGGCGTGACGGCACCTACACGCTCACCACCAATGCCGGTGAGATCGAAGTGGAGCACGTGATTGTCGCCACCGGTGGCTACCACAAGCCAAAGCGCCATCCCCAGGCGGAGCGGCTGCCCAGCTCCGTCGTCCAGCTGGATGCCCGCGATTATCGCAATCCTGACCAACTGCCGGCCGGACCCGTGCTGGTGGTCGGCAGCGGCCAGTCTGGCTGTCAGATCGCTGAGGATCTGTTTCTTGCCGGCCGCCGAGTGCATCTGAGTGTGGGCTCAGCACCGCGCTCACCGCGCCGCTATCGCGGCAAGGACGTGGTCGACTGGCTGGATCGCATGGGCTATTACGCCATGCCGATTGATCAGCACCCCGAGCCCAGGCTGGTGCGCCACAAGACCAATCACTACCTCACTGGCCGAGACGGGGGACGGGACATTGACCTGCGACGTCATGCCCGCAATGGCATAGTGCTGCATGGTCGACTGCTCGGTTTCGCTGACGGACAGATCCACTTTTCCAGCGATCTGGCTGCGAATCTGGATCAGGCTGATGCGGTGTATTGCCGTATCCGTGACAGCATCGATGCCTACATTCAACGGGAAGGGATTGAGGCTCCTGAGGAAGCGCCCTACCAGCCCTGCTGGCACCCGCCAGCAGCAGGCGCAGACAGCGTGGCTCTCCACCAGGAGCCCCTCGCTGCGGTGATCTGGTGCACGGGATATGCGGCCGATTTTCGCTGGATCGATCTGCCGGTCTTCAATGGCGCTGGCTATCCGGCCCATGATCGCGGAGTGACTCACAGTCCGGGGTTGTATTTCATCGGCCTTCCCTGGCTGCAGACCTGGGGTTCGGCCCGCTTCAGCGGCGTTGCGGACGACGCCGAGCATCTCGCGGAGACCATCCGTCTGCGCATGCAGCTCACGGATGCCCGCCACGAGCGTCAGGAGTGCACGGCTCTGCTGGGGTCATAGTCCTGCAGTCAATCCTGGAAGCCTTGCATGGGCTCCAATGGGGCTCCGGGAGCGCTGAAGGCGTGGACGCCATGCTCCACAGGTCCATTTGCATGGATGCTCTGGATTTGGTGGCAAGCTCCGGGCTCCTTGGTGCCGTTGCTCGCCTAGGAGTTTGTTGCCAATCGAGCAGCGGGCCCCTGGCCACTCTTGCCAAGGCCGTTGCCCTGCATCCCGTCGCTCCTGCCAGCGTCTACTGCCGGGATCGCCTGAAGCGCAACAATTTGAACAGGGTGTGTGTGGCAGCGATCAGGTGCCATTCACCATCGACTTTCTGCGG
Organism: Synechococcus sp. CCY9202; assembly: GCF_034931685.1. Lineage (NCBI taxonomy): Bacteria > Bacillati > Cyanobacteriota > Cyanophyceae > Synechococcales > Synechococcaceae > Synechococcus > Synechococcus sp. CCY9202. The sequence continues at coordinate 699 of NZ_JAYGID010000112.1, read as the reverse complement.
ACCCTGGCGCACCAGAGCAGGAATGCGTTCACCGGCGGTGCCGCTGCCAGGCAGCTGCGCCAGCTCACCGGTGGCTGAATTGTAGATAGGCTTGGCCTGGTCCTCAGGATTGACACCACTCGGCGGGATGCCCCCGTTGAATCTTGCCCGACTTCCGTGGAGATCATGTTGAAACGGTCGGACAAGCATGGTTCAAACCCCCACATCAACAGACAAGTTGGGCTTGGATGAAGCGGTTTTACAATCCCTGGCGGGGCAGGAGGCGGATTGCTACCAAGGTTCCAGGAATCTCTGTGACCAGGGTTGTCTGCCATGCAAAGCGCTGCCAGCTTTTTGTACGAGCCCGTCGACACTCTTTAGCAGATTGGTGAAGATATTTGGATTGTTGACGGCCCAGTCGTGCAGATGTTGCTGTATGGGCTGAGGGTTCCCTTTCCGACTCGAATGACCATTGTGCGCCTGGGCAATGGCGATCTGTGGTGTCATTCGCCAACAGCGTTCAGCCCTGCCCTTAAGGAACAGTTGGATTCTTTGGGGCCTGTTCGGCACTTGATATCTCCGAATAAGATCCACGGCCGCGTCCCTTTGCGTGGTGTAAAACCCGGGGCCCGAATGCCCTGATCAGAGGGTGAACAGGGTGGAATGACGGGCTGTCATTCCGGAGGTGCAGATGCGCCTCTTGCAGCCACGATGAATCGA
>NZ_JAYGID010000111.1:0-23472 GCF_034931685.1 Synechococcus sp. CCY9202 | reverse complement strand
AGATGTGGATAAGAGACCGGCCTGGGACAGGCCGGCGCCATGGCCGAAGCCGCCCCCCACGACACGCCACTGGCCCGCCGCCACGGGCCGCACCTCGAACAGGGTGCTGGGCAAGGTGCGCAGGGTGCGGCGGATCGCATCGAGCCGCAGCACTGTGGAGTCGCCACTGCCGACAATCTCCAGGGCCAGCACCCGGCCACTGGGGCCCCGCTCCAGCACCCGCACACTGCGCGGCTCACCGAGCCTTGGGGCCACTCCGCGCAGAGCCGCACTGATCTGGGCGGCGGTCAGCTGGCGCTGCCAGCGGAAGACGGGATGGCTGGCTCCATAGGCGGCCCCTCCCTGGCGCAGCAGCAGGGCAAGGCCCTCCTGCTGAAGAGGCAGCGGCAGTGAGGCCTGCAACGCGGCTGGTCCATCCACGAAAGACTGCAGATACGGGAGAGGCTCTCCACTCCACCCTTCCTCGAAGCCTGCCGCTACCCCACCGTTGGTGGCGTGATAGACGGCATGAATCGGCCGGCCGGCGTAACTGAGCACCTGGTGGCGGGTGCTGGCGATCGCCTGGCGAACCGCCGCGCCGGCCTGGCGTGGATCGCTGTAGACCTGGCACTGGGTGTCAGCACAGAGGTGATAGCCATCCACCCCATAGCGATGCTGGTTGCGCAGCGCCCAGGTGCGCGCCAGCACGGCCTGGGCCGCCAGGGCTGCTGCCGGCGAACCGGCTCCGATTTCATGGGGCACCACGCCCTCGAGATAACGCTCGAGCGGCGCCTCCTCCAGCAGTGACCAGCTGCCGTAGGCATCGGGTTGCAGGCGGAAGGGACCGCCGTACACGCCGTTCTGCCAGCGCAGCCCACCAGGCGCCTCGATCCGGATCGGCTCCTGAAGTGGCCGTGCACCGTCGGCCGGCCGCAGCTCCGGTACCCAGCGACCCGGCAGCCGGCGTTCCTGCAGCCGGGGCTGCAACCCCAGGGGTGGCAGGGCGGAGGCGGGTGCCCACACCTCCCAGTCGCCCGGGTGCGCGATCACGGCTGCCACACCAAGCTGGCGCCACTGGTCAGCAGCCTGCTCGGCACTCTCGAAACTGGCGAACGGCCCGAGCACCTGGCGCCGCCAGATCCGGGGCTGGGCCAGGGGCTGCCAGCGCCAGTGCACCAGCAGATCGGCCCCCTGGACTCTGTGGCCGGCCGCATCGGTGAGGATGAGGCCACCGCGGGCGCTGCGCAGCCGCAGCGGCGGTGGCACCGGGCCAGCAGCCTGGCTTGCGGGGGCGAGCCGGGCGGCCAGGGCCACCCAGAGACGCGGATCCCGTGGATCGGGTTTTGGCGGCGGTGGCACGGGCCAGTGCAGTTCCGACTCCATGGCCACAGCCCCCGGCGGGGGTGGAGCCGCCGGGACCGCCATGGTGGGACCTGCTGCCGGGGTTGATGCGGATGAGGCGTGATCGGTGGGAAGCGAGGCCCGGCAGCCCCCTCCAGCCAGCATCAGGGGCACCAGTGCACTGACCGCGAGACCCCGCAACGGCGGTGAAGAAGAGGCAAGGAGACGGGGGGCTGCAGCCATGGATGAGTTGGGTTGCTTGGCGAATGGGAGGTTCGCGTCGTACTTTGCTTGTTTGCGTCCGCGCCGCGAGACATGCCGAAGCTCAAGACCCGCAAAGCTGCCGCCAAGCGGTTCAAGGTCACCGGCAGCGGCAAATTCATGCGCCGGCGCGCCTTCCACAACCACCTGCTCGATCACAAGAGCCCGAAGCGGAAGCGTTATCTCGGCACGATGGCCGTGGTGGATGAGCGCGACGCCGAAAACGTGGCCCGCATGATGCCTTACGCCTGAGCCAACTGCGCTCGGCTCGCCTGATTCCTGATCCTTTTCAACCCGATTCCTCCCCATGGCCCGCGTCAAGAGGGGCAACGTAGCCCGCAAACGTCGCAATAAGATTCTTCGCCTGGCCCGGGGTTTCCGCGGCGGTAACGGCTCGTTGTTCCGCACCGCCAACCAGCGGGTGATGAAGGCCCTCTGTAACGCCTATCGGGATCGCCGTCGCCGCAAGCGTGATTTCCGTCGTCTCTGGATCGCCCGCATCAACGCCGCCGCCCGCATCAACGGCCTCAGCTACAGCCGCTTGATGGGTGGTCTCAAGAAGGCAGACGTGCGTCTCAACCGCAAGATGCTGGCCCAGCTTGCTGTGGTCGATCCCAGCAGCTTCTCCAGCGTCGCCAGCGCCGTCAAGGCCTGACGGCGGCGGTCGGCCCGATGGATCTTCTTCTGCCTCAGGCTTACCTGCTCGGTCTGGTGGTGCTGCTCGGAGGTGCCGCTGTCGTGGTGACCCGCCAGATCCTGCGGGTCCGGCGGGATGAGTCAACCCTGGCCCGGCTTGAGGGTGCGGGAGTCGAACAGGATGCTGCCAATCTGTACGAGCTTGGCTCCGTGCAGCTGCGCAAACGGCTCTATGGCCAGGCGGTTGACACCCTGAAGCGGGCCCTCAAACAGGTGGATGGCGAACAATCCCCCGGTGAGGCCAGGGCTCTGATTGCCAACGCGATCGGCTTCGGCCTGGCTGCTCAGGGACAGTACAAATCCGCGATTCGTCATTACGAATCTGCTCTGCGTGCCAAGCCGGATTATCCGGTGGCACTCAACAATGTCGCTTTTGCCCTCGAGAAGCAGCAGAAACTTGAGGAAGCCTGCGAGGCCTACAAGCAGGCCCTCACTCTCGATCCCTCCAACAAGACGGCCCTGCGCCGGTTGAAGCGACTGGAGCGCAGTCAATCAGCTCTCAAGACCAGCGTTCCCAATCCAGAAACCTGAAGCTGTCACTCCCTCAGTGCAGCGGTCGGGACTGCTCATCTGTCTGCGGCCACAGAATCCAGGCGCTGCCCACAGAGTCCAGTCACCGAAGTGCTCGCCCAGGGGTTGACGAGGCCATGGCCACCCCATCAGCAGGGCAGCCTGGGCCTGCGCTCTCGACTTCAGTCAGTCACCAGAGTCCGCGGATCGGCGTCCTTACGGCAGCAGGGGCTGCAGGCATGGAAACGTTGTTCACGGCAGGCTGCAGCTCTAAGCGACCTCCCATGCCGGTGAGGCGGGGGGCGTTCCATCCACTCAGCTGAAGACCCTGCAGCCCCTGGAACTCGCCACCGGCCTCCAGGCCGGCAACGTCGCATTTGCTGCAGAGCAGCAACAGATCAATCTGATCAGACTTGGCATTGAGATTCCCCTGCACAGGCCAGGTGACGGAGCCCACGGTGATCTGGCCACGCAGGTCGACCATCTGGCCGATGGCGGTGGTGGAGGCCAGGCGCAGATCCACGGAAACCGGAGCACCGCCGAAGGGCTGGTAGCTCCCGACCCAGTCCCGCGGCATCTGCTGGGCCATCACCAGGGCCCGGGCGATCGGATCAAAGGTCTCCACCGGCTCAAACACACCCAGGACCGGGGAGGACCCATAGGGCGCGGGCGTGGTGAAGGGAACGAAGTCGTTCCGGGGCGGGGCCGGCGTCGCCGTGAGAGGCATGGCGGCCAGCAACAGGGCGAGCGGCATGGAATGGAGTGGATCGTGAGGTCCAAGGCTATAGGCGGGAACCCCCTCGCGATACGGTCGATGGACCAGCTCGCCTGTTTGATCCGGCCGTGTCCCAGCCTGAGCCCAGTAACCCTCCGGCCGATGCCCTGGTGATCGGCGGGCGCACGTTCCGCAGCCGCCTGATGACCGGCACCGGCAAATATCCCAGCCTGGCGGTGATGCAGGCCAGCCTCGAAGCCAGCGCCTGCGACATCGTGACCGTCGCCGTGCGCCGGGTGCAGAGCGTGGCTGCCGGCCATGAGGGGCTGATGCAGGCGATCGACTGGCAACGCCTCTGGATGCTGCCCAACACCGCCGGCTGCGCCACCGCAGACGAGGCGGTGCGGGTGGCCCGTCTGGGCCGCGAACTGGCCAAGCTGGCCGGCCAGGAAGACAACAATTTCGTGAAGCTGGAGGTGATTCCAGACCCGAAACATCTGCTGCCAGACCCGATCGGCACCCTGGAGGCCGCCGAGCAGCTGGTCAGAGAGGGCTTCACCGTGCTCCCCTACATCAATGCCGATCCTCTGCTGGCCAGGCGGCTGGAGGAGGCCGGTTGCGCCACGGTGATGCCACTCGGGTCACCGATCGGTTCCGGCCAGGGCATCCGCAACGCTGCCAACATCGCCCTGATCATCGAGAACTCCGGCGTTCCGGTGGTGGTGGATGCCGGCATCGGAGTTCCCAGCGAAGCCGCCCAGGCCATGGAGATGGGGGCGGATGCCCTGCTGGTCAACAGTGCCATCGCCCTGGCAGGGAATCCAGCGGCGATGGCGAGGGCCATGGCCATGGCCTGTGAGGCTGGCCGGGTTGCCCATGCCGCCGGCCGGCTGCCGGTGCGGCCGGACGCAAGGGCCAGCTCACCACTGCAGGGCCGGGTGGGCAGCTGATGCCTCGACTCGCACCGACTCCAGGTGCCCCGGGGTCAAGAGCCGTGAAGTTCCATAGAGGAAACGAAGATCCTCCCGTCGCGGTCCATAGGGTGAGTGCTCTTACCTACTCGAGGGCGTCATGCAGGTCACGGAAGAAGACGGTGGGCGACTCAACGCCTTCGCCAAGGAGCCGCGGATGGAGGTGCTGGAAGCGGGGGAGGGCACCAGCCGCAGCTCCATGGCCCTGATCGTGGGTGGCAGCGTTCTGGTGCTGTTGCTGGTCGCAGTCGCGGTGGGCATCAGCTGATCCGTCACCACGGACCGGCCAGTCGGGATCCGGGCCGGATGCCTGTAGTAGCTTGCCATCCGGAGCACGTGCTCGTTCAGCAGGAGTCTGGCGTGAAGGTTTTCGTTCTCGGTGGCGACGGCTTCTGCGGTTGGCCCTGTGCGGTGAACCTGGCGGACGCCGGCCACGATGTGGTGATCATCGACAACCTCAGCCGCCGCAAGATCGACATCGATCTCGAGGTGGAGTCGCTGACGCCGATCGCGACGATCGGCGACCGCCTCAAGGCCTGGCAGCAGGTGGGCGGCAAGGCGATGCGGTTCGTCCACCTCGATATCGCCCACGAGTACACCCGGCTTCTGGATCTGCTGCGTGACGAGCGGCCGGCGGCGGTGGTGCACTTCGCCGAGCAGCGCGCCGCTCCTTATTCGATGAAGAGCAGCGCTACCAAGCGCTACACGGTCGACAACAACGTCAACGGCACCCACAACCTGCTGGCCGCCATCGTTGAGAGCGGCCTCGACATCCACATCGTGCACCTGGGCACGATGGGCGTGTACGGCTATGGATCCCACCGCGGTGCCACCATCCCCGAGGGTTACCTCACGGTGGAGGTGCCCCAGCCCGATGGCAGCCGCTTCACCGAGAAGATCCTGCACCCTGCCAGCCCCGGCAGTGTGTACCACATGACCAAGACGTTGGATCAGCTGCTCTTTCTCTACTACAACAAAAACGATCAGATCCGCATCACCGATCTGCACCAGGGCATCGTCTGGGGAACCAATACGACCCTCACGGAAAAGGATCCGCGCCTCACCAACCGCTTCGATTACGACGGCGACTACGGCACGGTGCTGAACCGTTTCCTGATGCAGGCAGCGATCGGCTACCCCCTCACCGTGCACGGCACCGGCGGCCAGACCCGCGCCTTCATCCACATCCGCGACTCGGTGCGCTGCGTGCAGCTGGCCCTGGAGAACCCCCCTCAGGTGGGCGAGAAGGTGAAGATCTTCAACCAGATGACCGAGAGCCACCAGGTGGGCGAGCTGGCTCGCAAAGTGTCAGCGCTCACCGGGGCGGAGATCAACTACCTGCCCAATCCCCGCAATGAGGCGGTGGAGAACGACCTGATCGTCGACAACCGCTGCTTCATCGAACTGGGCCTCAAGCCCACCACCCTCGACGACGGCCTGCTGGCGGAAGTGGTGGATGTGGCGCGCCGCTGGGCGGATCGCTGCGATCGCAGCCGCATTCCCTGCGTGTCCGCCTGGACCCACAAGCAGGCTGAGGCCATCCACAGCGTGCCGGTTGCCTGATCCCTTGAAGATCGCCTTCTTCACCGAAACCTTCCTGCCCAAGGTGGACGGGATTGTCACCCGCCTCACCAAGACCGTCGAGCACCTGGTCGCGGCCGGCGACCAGGTGGTGATCTTCTGTCCGGAGGGAGCACCGGAGTCCTACAGGGGAGCCCAGGTGGTGGGGGTGCCGGCGATGCCGTTGCCGCTTTACCCGGAGCTGAAGCTGGCCCTGCCGCGGCCAGCCGTGTCGGAGGCCCTGGAGAGCTTTGCGCCCGATCTGGTGCATGTAGTGAACCCAGCCGTGCTGGGGCTGGGCGGCATCTGGCTCGCCAAGACCCGGGATATCCCCCTGGTGGCGAGCTACCACACCCATCTGCCCAAATACCTCGAGCACTACGGCATGGGCATGCTCGAGCCCTTGCTCTGGGAGCTGCTCAAGGCGGCCCACAACCAGGCCCGTCTCAATCTCTGCACCTCCTCGGCCATGGTGGAGGAACTGAGCGAGAAGGGGATCCAGTCCACCGCCCTGTGGCAGCGGGGTGTGGATACGGACCTGTTCCGTCCCGCGCTGCGCAGCCCGGCGATGCGGCTCCGGCTGCTGGATGGCCGAAGCGATACCGGCCAGCTTCTGCTCTACATCGGCCGCCTCTCGGCCGAGAAACAGATCGAGCGCATCAAGCCGGTGCTGGAGGCTCTGCCCGACGCACGCCTGGCGCTGGTGGGGGATGGCCCCTACCGCAGCCAGCTGGAGCGGATCTTTGCCGGCACCCCCACCAGTTTCGTCGGCTACCTGGCTGGGGAAGAGCTGGCCTCTGCCTATGCCAGCGGCGATGCCTTCCTGTTCCCCTCGAGCACCGAAACCCTGGGACTGGTGCTGCTTGAGGCCATGGCCGCCGGCTGTCCGGTGGTGGGCGCCAACCGCGGCGGCATTCCCGACATCGTGACCGACGGTGAGAATGGCTGCCTCTATGAACCGGAGGGCGCCGACGGGGGAGCCGCCAGCCTCACCGCCGCGGTGCAACGCCTTCTCGGCGATGCCAGCCGACTGGAACAGCTGCGCCGCAACGCTCGCCAGGAGGCGGAGCGCTGGGGATGGGCCGGTGCCACTGCCCAGCTGCGGGCGTACTACCGCCAGGTGCTCGGACATCCGCAGCTGCAGCTGGTGGCCTGAGTTTCAGGAGTTCTGGTGAGACTCAGCTCTTGCGGCCGGTTGGCTGGGGAGCCGAACCCTTGAACCAGGTGGTCATCAGCGCCTTCACCATCGGAGCCGCCACAGTTCCGCCATAACCACCGCTGTTCTGTCCAAAGGCAATGATCACCAAGGTGGGCTTGTCGGCGGGGGCATAGCCACCGAACCAGGCATGGTCAGGACGGGGGGGATCTTCACCGGTGCCGGTCTTCCCGGCCACCGGAGGCAGGGAAGGGTCATTGAGGAGCGTGGCGGTGCCACTGGTCACCACATCGCGCAGCCCCTGCCGCAGCACCCGCAGGGTGTCGGGCCGCAGGCCGATCCAGGTGCGTGGTGTGGAGCGCTCCACCAGGTGGGGCGTCACCAGCCAGCCGCCATTGGCCACCGCCGCATAGAGCCGTGCCATCTGGATCGGCGTCACCGTCACCGCCCCCTGGCCAATCGCGGAGGTGATCGTGTCCACGGGGGTCCAGGGTTCGCCCAGCACCTCCTTCTTCCAGGCCTGGTCCCCCAGCAGGCCCGGGGTATCTTCTTCGATTAATTCCACGCCGCTGAGACTGCCGAAGCCCATGCGGCGGGCCGCCTTGAACAGCTCATCGGGTCCCACCTTGAGGCCCACCTGGTAGTAAAAACTGTTACTGCTCACTGCCAGGGCAAAGGGAAACCCGATCGCCCCGAAGGCGCCATGGTCGGCGTAACACTGCCCGTAGTAGCAGAACGAGTTCATCGTGGGCACCTTGGAGGCCGCGGTGTACTTACCCGATTCGATCCCGGCGATCGTGGTGACGGTCTTGAAGGTGCTGGCCGGGGGAAATCCCTGGAAGGCCCGGTTCAGCAGTGGCGCCTCCGGACGGTTGAGCGCATTCCACTGGGCCGTGGTGGGCCCATCCGAAAACACGTTGGGATCAAAGGTGGGCCGGCTGGCCAGGGCACGGATGGCGCCGGTCTGAGGATCCATCGCCACGATCGCCCCCTTGCGCACGCCGTCCAGGGCCCGTTCGGCGGCGCGTTGGAGGTCGAGATCCAGGGTGAGGCGCAAGTCCTTGCCTGCCTTGGCGGGCTTGTCTCCGAGCACGCGCTGCACCTGACCGGCGGCGTTCACCTCCAGCTGCTGGCCACCCCATTCGCCGCGAAGGTGCGACTCATACACCTTCTCGACACCGCTGCGGCCGATGCGGTCGCGGATGCGGTATCCCTCGCTGCGCAGCCGGTCGTATTCCTCGCCGGTGATGCCGCTGGTGTAACCCAGCACATGGGCCGCCAGGCTGCCATTGGGATAACTGCGCAGCACGTCAACGTCCACCTCGGCGCCGCGCAGCCGGTCAGCCTGTTCGCGGAAGCGCAGCACCTGCTGGGGGGTGAGCGGACCGGCCAGCTCGATGCGGTAGCCCTCCGGGTTGGCGCCACTGCGCCGATTCTCATCGAGCTCAGCGGCGCCAACACCCATCACCTGCACCAGCTGATCGCGCAGCGCCGGCCACCGGTCATCGTCCACCTCCCGTGGCTGGATGTAGAGGTTGTAGGTGAGGCGGTTGGTGGCCAGGACGCGGCCATGGCGATCCAGCAACCGACCCCGCATCGGGCTGCGGGGCATCAGGCGGATGCGGTTTTCATCAGCCATCTCGCGGAATTCGGGGCCGTGGAGCAGCTGCAGCCACGCCAGCCGGGCCCCCATGGCGCTGCAGCAGGCCAGCACGAGCAGCAGCAGCCAGAGGGGCTGCTGGCCCATGCCGGAATGGCGTACTGAAGCCGGACCCATCGCCATCGATCAGGAGGCCGAGTCGTCAATCCTCTGCTCCAGCAGCCGCAATCGCCCGGAGATCCGCTCCAGGGTGCGGGCCAGAGCTGCATCATCCACCGCCGTGGCCGCCGATGGCTCGGTCGGCACATCTCGCACCTCCACCTTCATCACCGGATTGCCGAGGCCGGGCTGGACGCGGTCGAGACCCTCACGCACCTGGCTGGCCACCGGCTCCCCCTCTTCGCGGAGCTGGCCAAGCGGGTCATTGGTGTCGTTGAAGGCGGCCATCACCTCAGCCGAACCGCCCTTGAGGGCCCGTTCCACCACGGCCAGGCCAACCGGCAGCACGTCCTGCATCAGGGTCAGCCGCAGCGCGTCGAAGGGATCGGCAGCCATTGCGGGTGCGGGCAGAGGGCACATCCCACAGTCTGCCCCGCAAGCTTCCGCTATGGGGGCATCAGCTCAGGGCGTGGGCCGTTGCACGCCTGGAGTCACGACCACCTGCCGGCAGCTCTGCTGACTGCCCCACCACCAGCCGGCACCCACGGCCAGCACGAGCAAGGCCATCAGGGGCACCAAGGCCTGACGCGTGGTATCCAGCACAATCCATTCACTCCAGCCCCGCCAGAAGCGTTCGCGATCGAAACGGCGACGCTCCTTCTGCTCGGCCTGCTCGCGGCGACGCAGGGCCTTCTCGACCCAGCGCTCGAAACTGCGCTTCTTGGTGACGGCCATCTTGCGCTCGACCTCGAGCAGGTGGCCGGAGCCGAGCTCGGGGTTGAACGTGGTGATCAACTCCATGGTCTTGAGAAACATCTCCACCGCCCCTTCCTTGATCCTGACCTCGGCCGGATCGAGCAGGTCCCAGTCGAGCTCGGGATAGAAGCGGCTGCGGTTGACCCGGATCTGCTCCTCGGGAAGCTGGCCGGGCTGCCGCAGCCAGCGGTCGGTGTTGGCGTCGAATCGGCGCCAGTACAGGAAAGGGTTGAGGTAGACCACCTTGCCGGCCAGCAGGATGCTGTCCTGCTGGAGCCGCCGCTGGGTCTGGGAATCCGGCTCGGCAGCGGCGCCTGCAGCGGTCACACCGGAGCTGGTGACGGTCAAGGGAAATCAGCCGGGGCCCGATGCTATCGGAGCTCCCCCGCGGCGACCAGTCACCCCTATTCCCATTCGATCGTGCCGGGGGGCTTGCTGGTGATGTCGAGCACCACCCGGTTGACTCCCTTGACTTCGTTGACGATGCGGTTGGAGATGGTTTCGAGCAGGTCGTAGGGCAGGCGCGACCAGTCGGCGGTCATGCCATCTTCCGAGGAGACGCAGCGCACGACCACCGGGAAGGCATAGGTGCGCTTATCGCCCATCACGCCGACACTGCGCACCGGCAACAGCACCGCGAACGCCTGCCAGATGTCGTGGTAGAGGCCGGCATTGCTGACTTCCTCCCGCACGACGAGATCCGCATCGCGGAGGATGTTCAGCTTCTCGGCGGTCACCTCGCCGAGGATGCGGATCGCCAGGCCCGGTCCAGGGAACGGGTGACGGCGCACGATCTCTTCAGGCAGGCCGAGGCTGCGACCCACCTTGCGCACCTCATCCTTGAACAGCCGGCGCAGGGGCTCCACCAGCTTGAACTGCAGATCCTTGGGCAGGCCACCGACGTTGTGGTGGCTCTTGATCTTCACGGCGACCCGTTCGCCGGTCTTGGGGTCGACGTTGGTGCCGGCACTTTCGATCACGTCGGGGTAAAGAGTGCCCTGGGCGAGGTAGTCAAAGGGGCCGAGGCGCTTGCTTTCCTCTTCGAAGACCCGGATGAATTCGGCCCCGATGATCTTGCGTTTCTGCTCCGGATCGGTGATGCCGGCGAGCTTGTTGATGAAGCGTTCGCGGGCATTGATGTATTCGACATTGATGTGGAACTGCCGATCGAAGAACTCCACCAGGAACTCAGGCTCGCCCTTGCGCATGAAGCCCTGGTCGATGAACATGCAGGTGAGCTGATCACCGATCGCCCGGTGCAGCAGAAACGCCAGGGTGGAGGAATCAACCCCGCCCGAGAGGGCCAGCAGCACTCGCTTGTCGCCCACCTGGGCGCGGACATCGGCGATGGCTTCGTCGATGAAGGCGGCGGTGGTCCAGTCGGGCTCGCAGCCGCAGATGTGATACACGAAGTTGCGGATCATCGCCATGCCGCAGGTGGAATGCACCACCTCGGGATGGAACTGCACGCCGTACAGGTGCCGTTGGTGATTGGCGATCGCCGCTTCCGGCGTGTTGTCGGTATGGGCCAGGCGCACAAAGCCTGCGGGGAGGCGCTCCACCGAATCGCCATGGCTCATCCACATGGTGGAGCCCTGGTCCACGTTGGTGAGCAGGTCGGTGGGATCGTCCACCTGCAGCGGGGCCTTGCCGTATTCGGCCCGGCCAGCCGCCACGACGGCGCCACCGAGCTGCTGCACCATCAACTGCATGCCGTAGCAGACGCCCAGCACCGGAATGCCGAGATCCCAGATGGCGGGGTCGCACACCGGCGCCCCCTCTTCGTAGACCGAACTGGGGCCACCGCTGAGGATGATGCCCTTCGGAGCCATGGCGCGCAGCTCCTCGGCGCTGGTGGCATAGCCGAGCACGAGGGAGAACACCTCCGTCTCCCGGATCCGGCGGGCGATCAGCTCCGAATACTGGGAGCCGAAATCGAGGATCACGATCGCCGGATAGCGGGACGACTGGGAGGACTCGGACATCGGGGCCTGCGGCCGTTTGAGCATTCGGGCCAGCCTAGGTGTCGCCGCCGTGGGCACCCACCAGCTCCGGCGCCAGCGGGGCGGCACCGGCCCGAGACCAGTGGACCGCGCCCACTGGTCCCACCGCCACGATCTGCCGCCCCCGATCGAACAGCACGGCCCCCACGGCCATGGAGTGGTGGCCGTAGCGGGCCAGGTAGGCGCAGCTGCGCTGCTCCACCGTGGCGGCGATCCGCCGCCGCAGCCGGCCGGCCACGCCTGGATCCACCGCCATCAGCTCGACCAGGGCCGCCTCCACGGTGGGCGCGGCGTGGAGTGCCTCCAACTGAGGCCCTGGCAGCCCCTCCAGGGCCGCCAGGGCCGTGAGCACCTCAGCGCGTCCATCGGCCAGGTGGTGGTGGGTGTGGAAGATGCCGCCGGCCAGTTTGATCAGCTTGCCCTGGTAGCCGAACAGCAGCAGCCGCTGCGCACCCCCCTCCGCCGCGGCCACCAGCAGGGGGCCGAGCCAGTTGCCGGCCTTGATCACCTGGGCCGCGGGAAGACCCAGCCGGACGGCCAGATCCAGTCCGTTCTCGCCGATCACCAGCACGAGATCGCCGCCGAAATCAGGCGCTGCCAGGCGCTCCGCCAGTTCGGCCAGGGCCTGCTCGAGCCGATCGGGGGCGGCACTGCGCTGCACCTGGGCCTGGGTGCCGATCAGGGCGAGGCCGTCCACCACCCCGAAGGCGGCGTTGCTGGTGCGCTCGGCCAGGCGCCGGCCCTCCGGCAGCACCACCTTCAGCCACAGCCCCTGCCCCTCGGGCACCAGGGGCCGCAGGGTGCGCTCGAGCAGGCCCTGGGCATAGGCCGACAGACAGAGGCGGCCACTGACCTGTTCCACCCCGGCCCCCTCACCCGCCTCCAGCCGCAACCAGTGGGGGTCGGGGGCCGTTGCGCTCGGATCAGCAGAGGCGACAGACCCTGGCTCCCACCAGCGCAGCAGGGCCCAGACGGCCAGACCACGGGTGAGATCCAGCACCTCCTCGCCGGGGTCGCAGCGGCTGATGCCCAGGGCCCAGCCATCGGCCAGCAGGGCTGCCGACTCCACGGGAATTGCCGTGGCCACGGCGACCTGATCGGGTTCCTCGAGCAGAAGCGGCTGATGAGGGCAGAACGTCTCCTCCCTCAGGGCCACCAGAGCTGCCCTGGCGGCGGCAGCAAGCCACACCGGCAGCGTGTAACCCGTGGCGGTGCCTGCAGGGCCGACTGCCTCGGCGTCAGCTGGTCTGGGAGCTGTGAAGCCAGTGGCGGTGAAGCCGGCGGCCGAGGGGAGCATGGCCCTGGGAGAACGTTTTTTTACAGTGATTGATTGCGCCGCTGTCGCGTCGCGCCGCGTTTCGCCCCAGCCCCATGCAGGACAAGCTCACTCTGATGATCCCCGGCCCCACCCCGGTGCCGGAAACCGTCCTGCTGGCGATGAGTCGCCATCCGATCGGGCATCGCAGCGCCGACTTCCAGAAGATCGTCAAGCGCACCACCGAGCAGCTGAAGTGGCTCCATCAGACCAGCGGCGACGTGCTGGTGATGAGCGGCAGCGGCACCGCCGCCATGGAGGCCGGCATCATCAACGTGCTCAGCCGGGGCGACAAGGTGCTCTGCGGCGACAACGGCAAGTTCGGCGAACGCTGGGTGAAGCTGTCCAGGGCCTTTGGCCTTGAGGTGCAGGTGATCAAGGCTGAGTGGGGCCAGCCCCTGGATCCGGAGGCGTTCCGTGCCGCCCTGGAGGCCGACACCGCCAAGGAGATCCGGGCCGTGATCCTCACCCACTCCGAAACCTCCACCGGGGTGATCAACGACCTGCAGACGATCGCCGGCCACGTGCGTGCCCACGGCACCGCCCTCACCATCGCCGACTGCGTCACCAGCCTGGGCGCCTGCGATGTGCCCATGGACGCCTGGGGCCTGGACGTGGTGGGCTCCGGTTCCCAGAAGGGCTACATGATGCCTCCGGGCCTGGCCTTCGTGGGCATGAGCGATCGCGCCTGGACGGCCTACGAGCGCTCCGATCTGCCGAAGTTCTACCTGGATCTGGGCAAGTACCGCAAAGCGGCCCATGCCGACAGCAACCCCTTCACCCCGCCGGTGAATCTCTACTTCGCCCTCGAGGCAGCCCTCGAGATGATGCAGGCAGAGGGCCTGGAGGCCATCTTCGCCCGCCATGCCCGCCACCGCGCCGCCGCCCAGGCCGGCATGACGGCCATGGGCCTGCCGCTCTATGCCGCCGCCGGCCATGGCAGCCCCGCCATCACCGCCGTGGCTCCGGAGGGGGTCGACGCCGAGGTGCTGCGCAAGGCCGTGAAGGAGCGTTTCGACATCCTGCTGGCCGGCGGCCAGGACCACCTCAAGGGCAAGGTGTTCCGCATCGGCCACCTCGGCTTCGTGTGTGATCGCGACGTGCTCACGGCCGTCGCGGCCATCGAGGCGACCCTGCAGGGCCTGGGGCTGCACAAGGGCACCCCTGGGGCAGGGATGGCGGCCACGGCGGCGGCCCTGGCCGGCTGACGGGGTGCATCAGGGCGGTGGGTCCCCGGGAGGGGTCCACCTACCGTTGAGGGCCATGCGTGTTCGCGATGCGTCGCACAATGCTGGCCCTTGGGGCCGTTCTCAGCCTGGCTCTGGCCGCCTGCCAGAAGCAGGACACAGCCAAGATGGAGCAGAAGACCGAAGGGGAGATCTGCACCCAGCTGGCAGCGGTCGGTGCGGCCCTTGAGAAGACTGCGGCCCTCACCCCCCAGTCGACCGTCGGCGAGGCCGAAGCAGCCAACAAGGAACTCGGCGGCTCCCTCAAGGCCCTGGCTGACGAAGAGAAGAAGATCCAGGAACTCCGCCTGCAGGACTTCCGCAAGCAGGTGAAGACCTTCAAGAAAGATGTGGCCACGGTGGCCAACAGCAAGAAGCTCACCCTGGAGGAAGCCGCCGGCCAGCTGAAAGGCAAGGCCCAGCCCCTGCTTGCCGCCCACAAGCAACTCACCGCCGAGGTGTACTGCAGCCCCGCCAAGCCCTGAGGCTGCAACAGCAAGCCGGGCGCCCAGAGCCAATCGATGCCCGGCTTGCTAGGATTTACTTGTGCGGGTGTAATTCAGTGGTAGAATGTCAGCTTCCCAAGCTGAACGTCGCCGGTTCGAGTCCGGTCACCCGCTTACCAGTTCAGGCCTGAAAATTTGTTGTTCCTCAATCGATCATCTCGATTGGCACTCGCTGGCAGCACGCCAGAAGCTGACTGTGAATGACAGGTAATAGCCGCGATTGGTTCAACCTTCTCACAGGGCTTCTCACCTCCGGGTCGTTTCATGGCCTGATTTGACCGTCCTTGATCGCCCCGGGTTGTCGCCGTGGATCGACCGAACCTGAGACCTGACTGGCGACCCAAGATGCGGTTCTGACCCGGCCTGACCCTGTGATGGCCCACCGCGTACTCACCGAGACAGCGGTGAGCATCTCGGAACACAAGAAAAACCCCATGGCCACCGTGGCGGCAGGAGAGGGAATGGCCGTCGCGGTGCTCAACCGCAACGAGCCGGCCTTCTACTGCGTGCCGGCCAGGGCTTACGAAGAACTGATGGATCTGGTGGACGACCTGGAGCTGGGCCGCATCGCCGATGCCCGGCTGACGGACGGCCAGGAGCCTGTGCGGGTCAGCCTCGATGCTCTTTGAGCTGGCCTTTCACCCGGAAGCCCTTCGGGAGTGGCGGAAGCTGACGCCAGGAATCCGGGAGCAGTTCAGGAACAAGTTGGCCGGGCGGCTGACTGAGCCCAGGATCCCCGCGAGCAAATTGCGTGGATCCTCCAACCGCTACAAGATCAAGTTGCGGGCCGCCGGGTACCGTCTGGTCTACGAGGTGCGTGACCATGAGCTCCTCGTCCTTGTCGTGGCGGTGGGCAAGCGGGAGCACAATGTTGTCGACCAGCGTGCCGATCAGCGCTGAAGCCGACCGACGGACCCGGCCGCGCGCATCACGCCGTGCATGACAGAATGGATGACAGATCATCTGTTCATGTTGCATGCCGGCCTTCAGTCTTCGGCTCCCCCAGGACCTGGAGCGCAGACTGGGCGAGGAAGCCCTCCACTGCGGCCAGCCCCGCTCGGAGCTGATCCGCGAGGCCCTGGAGGAGCTGCTGCGCTGCCGGGAGCAGCAGCGCTTCATGGCCGGGCTCGTCGCCGCCGCCGAAGCGCTGGTGAGGGATCCTTCAGCTCGCGCTGAAAGCCTGGATGTGGCGGCAGATTTCCTGCCGGCCGACTGCGAGGCTCTGGCGTTGGCGGAGGAGACGACCTCCCGGGAGCTGACCGGCCAACCGAGCCCCCAACCGTGGTGGCGCTGATGCGTCGGGGTGAGATCTGGGTGGCGCGTCTGAATCCCAACCAGGGCGCGGAGGTGGGAAAGCTGCGTCCCGTCGTGATCCTTCAGGCCGATCCGATCACCCAGGCCGGCCTGGCCACGGTGATCGTGGTGCCGCTCACCACCCAGGACCGGCCTGGCTCCCGGGCGCTGCGGGTCCCGATCCGTGCCCGCGACCGCCTGCTCTGCGACTCCTTCGCCATGGCGGATCAGCTCCGCTCCCTGGATCGCTCCCGCCTTGGCGACGGCCCCCTCACCACCCTCGGCGGGGACGAACTGGCGGAGCTGGAGCGAGCGCTACTGGGGGTGCTGGGCATTGGGTTCGCCTGAGTGAGCGCATGCCGTGGCTGACTCCAGTCCCTCCGAGCTGAACCAGCTGCGCCGGGAGAACGCCTTCTTGATTGGGCTTCTGGAGGCCCACGGCATCGCCTGGCGATCCGGCGGACCTGACCCAACGGAACCCGCGCCGATTTCGAAGGCAGCACCTGCCAACGGCCCCAGTTCTACGCAGGAGAAGGTGGCGCTGTTCCGGCGCCTGTTCCGCGGTCGCGACGACGTGCATGCCCTGCGCTGGCAGAGCAACAACAGCGGGCGCTCGGGATATGCACCGGCCTGCGCCAATGAGTGGCGCCCAGGCATCTGCGAGAAGCCCAGGATCAGCTGCCGCGACTGCCATCACCGCAAGCTGCTGCCCCTCACCGATGCGGCGATCTACGGGCATCTGGCCGGCGAGCACACCATTGGCCTCTACCCCCTGCTGGAGAACGACACCTGTCATCTGTTGGCAGTGGATTTCGATGAGCAGGACTGGCGCGACGACGCCAGGGCCTTTCTGCACTCGTGTCGGGAGCTGGCAGTGCCCGCAGCGCTGGAGATCTCCCGCTCCGGGGAAGGTGCTCACGCGTGGGTGTTCTTCGAGGAGGCGGTACCGGCCCGGGAGGCTCGCCAGCTCGGGGCAGCCCTGATCAGCCACACCTGCAACGCCACGCGTCAGCTGCAGTTGAGCTCCTACGACCGGCTGTTTCCCAACCAGGACACCCTGCCGAAAGGCGGCTTCGGCAACCTGATCGCCCTGCCGCTGCAGAAGGAAGCCCGGCAGCGGGGTTGCAGCGTGTTCGTGGATGACGACCTGCAGCCCTATCCCGATCAGTGGGCCTATCTGGCAAGCCTGCAGAGGTTGTCGGTGGCCGGGCTGCAGACCTTGATCCAGAGCGCCACAGGCGGGGCCCATCCACTTGATCTGACGTTCATCGACGAGGAGGACCTGGCGACTCCATGGAAACCGCATCAGGCGGCTCCAGCGATCAGGGGACCGCTGCCCACCTCCCTCACGCTCACCCTGGCTGATCGCCTCTATGTGGAACGCTCGGGCCTGCCGCAGCCACTACTCAATCGCCTGATCCGCCTCGCCGCCTTCGCCAACCCGGCCTTCTACAAAGCCCAGGCGATGCGCCTGTCGGTGTGGGACAAGCCGCGGGTGATCGGCTGCGCCGAGAACTTTCCCCAACACATTGCCCTGCCTCGGGGTTGCCTGGAGCCGGCGCTGGCCCTGCTGCAGGAGCTGGGAATTGGCTGGGAACTGGTGGATGAACGCCAGAACGGCTCACCGCTGGAGCTGGTATTCACGGACCAACTGCGTGCTGACCAGGAGACCGCCGTGGAGGCGGTGCTGCACCATGACATCGGCGTGCTGCAGGCGCCGACGGCCTTCGGGAAAACGGTGGTGGCAGCAGCGATCCTGGCCCGGCGGGGTGTGAACACCCTGGTGCTGGTGCATCGGGCTGAGCTGCTGCGCCAATGGCAGGAGCGGCTCCACGCCTTCCTGGATGTCGCTCCTCAGGCGATCGGTTGCATCGGTGGTGGCAAAGCCAAGCCCACCGGGCAACTCGACATCGCTGTGATGCAGTCGCTGGTGCGCAAAGGCGAGATGAATCCCGTGGTCCAGGGCTACGGGCAGGTGATCGTTGACGAGTGCCACCACATCGCGGCGGCATCCTTTGAAACGATCCTCAGGCAGGTGAAGGCCCGCTATGTGCTGGGGCTGTCCGCCACCCTGGTCCGCCGCGACGGTCTGCAGCCGATCTTGTTCATGCAGTGCGGCCCCATTCGCCACACCGCCCAGCGGCCTGCCGGAGCGCCCCAGATCCTGGAGCTGGTGAGCCGCACCCATCAGCTCGAGGGGCTGCCAACCGATCTGCCGATCCAGGAGCTGATGCGCCGATTAGCGGAGGACCCACGCCGCACCGAGCGGATCGTGGACGAGGCTCTCGCCTGCTGGGGTGACGGCCGCAATCTGTTGCTCCTGAGCGAGCGCACCGATCACATCACGACGATCGCCACCGCTCTGGCTGGGGAGGTGCCGAACCTATTCCTTTTGCATGGCCGGCTGAGCGCACGCCAGCGCAGCACCACCCTTGCCGCGCTGGAGGCGTTGCCTCTCAACGAACCCCGCATCGTCCTGGCCACAGGCCGTCTGGTGGGAGAAGGATTCGACCATCCGCCACTCAACACTCTGCTGCTGGCGATGCCCGTGTCCTGGAAAGGCACACTGCAGCAATACGCCGGCCGCCTGCATCGGCAACAGAGCGGCAAGACAAGCGTGCGAATCATCGACTGGGTCGATCTCGGCCATCCGATCACGCAACGGATGTGGGAGCGACGGCTGCGGGGCTATCGGGCCATGGGCTACGCGCTGCTTGCAGATCAGCTATCGATGGCAGGCGTCTGAGCGAAAGCTTCTCACAGACCTTCTCACGTCCAAGCCTGAAGGCATAGGAGACCCACAGCGGCGCAAGCGGTTCGGCCGATCAATCGAGAAGCTTCCCAAGCTGAACGTCGCCGGTTCGAGTCCGGTCACCCGCTTTTAGTCAAGAACTGAAAAGCGCCGAAGATCAAGCGTGCGGCCTCTCTCCCATCGGCTGGCAGGAGTCCAGTCGGAGCTTGGCAATGACCGGCAGTGCCAAGGGGTGACATCGACCTTCTCACAAAGCTTCTCTCGCGACTGCGCCATTGATTGGTCAGGCATTCATCTGCGCGGGGTGAACTCATGGTCCGCCCAGCACTGGATCGTCCGGAATCACGACTGGGCGGAGGTTGCCAACTGAATTCGGCCCAACATCATGCCCGGAGGTGATCAGGGCAAGCCGCTTCAGCATCAACGACCGATCGCCTGACGCTGCAATAACAGGGAAAAAATGTCCCAGGACGGTCTCCAGAATCGCTGGAGATCAGCCGGGCGCCACCCATTCGATCCAGACCCGCCTAGCGACCTGTCCAGAGACCTAGAATGTGGTGCATTGCCTTCCTGCTCCGCTGATGGTCCACCGCGTTCTCGCTGAGACAGCAGTAAGCATCTCGGAGCACAAGAAAAACCCCATGGCCACCGTGGCAGCCGGAGAGGGGATGGCCGTCGCAGTGCTGAACCGCAACGAGCCGGCCTTCTACTGCGTGCCGGCCAGGGCCTACGAAGAGCTGATGGATCTGGTGGACGACCTGGAGCTGGGTCGCCTCGCCGATGCCCGGCTGACGGACGGCCAGGAGCCGGTGCGGGTCAGCCTCAATGCCCTTTGAACTGGCGTTTCATCCCGAGGCTCTGCGTGAATGGCGACAGCTGAGCGCGGGGATTCGCGAGCAGTTCAAAAAGAAGCTGGCTGAGCGGCTGGTTGTCCCGCGAATTCCCGCCAGCAAGCTGCGGGACTCCAGTGATCGGTACAAGATCAAGCTCCGCTCCGCCGGCTTCCGCCTGGTCTACGAGGTGCGTGACCACGAGGTGCTGGTGCTGGTTGTGGCGGTGGGCAAGCGGGAGCGCAATGCTGTCTACCGCCAGGCCGATCAGCGCTGAAGCCCTATGGCTGGCTCCATGCCCTCTGATCTGGATCAGCTGCGCCGGGAGAACGCTCGCTTGATTGAGCTGCTGGAGGCCCACGGCATCGCCTGGAGATCCGGCGGACCTGCCCCAACAGAACCCGTGCCGATTTTGGAGGCAGCACCTGCCAACGGTCCCGGTTCCACGCAGGAGAAGGTGGCGCTGTTCCGGCGCCTGTTCCGCGGTCGCGACGACGTGCATGCCCTGCGCTGGAAGAGCAACAGCAGTGGGCGCTCGGGCTATGCACCGGCCTGCGCCAATGAGTGGCGGCCAGGCATCTGCGAGAAGCCACGGATCTCCTGCCGCGACTGCAACCACCGCGAGCTGCTGCCCCTGAGCGATGCAGCGATCTACGGCCATCTGGCCGGAGACCACACCATCGGCCTCTACCCCCTGCTGGACAACGACCATTGCCACCTGCTGGCCGTCGACTTTGACGAGCAGGACTGGCGTGACGACGCCCGGGCCTTTCTGCGCTCGTGCCGGGAGCTGGCGGTGCCGGCAGCGCTGGAGACTCGCCAGCCGGGGGCGGCCCTGATCAGCCACACCTGCAATGCCACGCGTCAGCTGTAGTTGAGCTCCTACGACCGGTTGTTCCCCAACCAGGACACCCTGCCGAAAGGCGGCTTCGGCAACCTGATCGCCCTGCCGCTGCAGAAGGATCCCAGGCAGCGGGGCTGCAGACCGTGATTCAGACCGCCACCAGCGGCGCCCATCCGCTCGATCTCAGCTTCATCGACGAGGAGGACCTGGCGACCCGTCAACCAGGTAGTCGCCGGATAGCCTTGGCAAACCCGGCCTTTTACAAGGCCCAGGCGATGCAGCTCTCGGCGTGGACAAGCCGCGGGTGATCGGCTGTGCGGAGAACTTTCTCCAGCACACACCGGGCCAGACTCAAGGGCGGAGGCAGGACGATCCCATGGCATGGGCCAACCGAACGGGCAGCTTGATCGCCGCTTTCGCACTGTTCTCAGGACTGGCTGGGTGGGCGCAACCGCTCACCACGCCGCAGCAGAAGGAGACGCTGCAGCAGGAGACCCTGCAGCAATCCATTCAGCGGCGCCAGGCCTTCCCCTTCCGCCCCGACTGCAATGGCAACACCCAGGAGATGGCAGCCTGTCTCTGGCAGGAGCGGGACCAGGCCGATCAACGTCTGTTGCCCCTGCTGGGCGGCAGCCTGCCGCTGGAGCGCTGGAGAAGCGTCCGCCACGCCGTGTGTGAGCGCTCGGCCCAGCGGAGTCAGGGGGGCAGCATCCTGCCGATCCTCTGGCTCACGTGTGAAAACGAGCTCAACGCAACCCTGCTCCAACAGCTGACCACCCCCCTCGGCCGCTGATACCGGCCCCGGTTCTTGCCTCCACCACCTGCGCGTACGCAACACCATGGATGAAGCCAGCCTGCGAGCCCTGTTCACCAAGCCCTACGGCACACCAGCCCCGGCAGAAGATCAATGGCGCGCCCTCTATGACGATGACGTGCACTTTCAGGACCCCACCCAGGAGCGCCAGGGGATCGCGTCGTATATCGAGGCTCAGCAGGGTCTGGTGAAACGCTGCGATGACGTTTACCTCACAGCAGGGGCGATCGCGATTCAGGGCAAGACAGCGTTCATCGAATGGGAGATGGGCCTGATGATCAAGGGCATCGAATTCATCTATCCCGGCACAACCCGCCTGTACCTGAACGACGCCGGCAAGATCATCGACCACCGTGACTACTTCGACTTCGTGGGGCCGACCTTTGCGCCGGTGCCTTTGGTGGGCGGCTTCGTGCGCTGGCTGTACCAACGCTTCGTCGACTGAGGGTGGCGCTCAGGCTGCGGCTCCGTCCGGTCCCACGGTGGCTGGCAGGTGGCCTGTCTTCACCCAGATGGTGCAGCCCGAGTCACTCCAGGGCCGATGCGCACTGCCCGGGGGATTGCGCAGCCAGCTGCCGGCCGGATAGGTGCCCTGTTCGTCCTGAAACACCCCCTCCAGCACCAGGATTTCCTCGCCACCAGGATGGCCGTGCGGTTGGAACACCGTGCCGGGCGCCCAGCGCACCAGGGCCACATGCTCCGAGCCGTAGGCGTGCAAGGGCATCACCTCCAGCCCCGGCACCAGGCCAGGTAGCCAGTCGCGGCTGGGGGTGGCGATCCCCACGGTCTGCTGATCGGCCGGGTGCATCTGGTGCAGCTTGACCAGCAGCGTGCAGCCCTCTGCGCTGAAGGGCGCATGGCTGGAGCCGGCGGGGTTGCGCAGGTAGGTGCCGACCGGATGGTCGCCGGCCTCTTCGGAGAAGGTACCATGCAGCACCAGAATCTCCTCGCCACCGCCGTGGCTGTGGCGATCGAAGTGGCTGCCGGGGGCGTAGCGCACGATTGAGGTGGCGCGGGCCACCTCACCGCCAAGGCGATCGAGCAGGCGCCGCTCGACTCCGGCCAGGGGGGATGGTGCCCAGGGGAGGCTGGTGGTGTCCAGCATCACCCGTTGGCTCAGATCGGCACGGAGCTCCATGGGCTGATTCTGCTCAACGGCGGACGCGCAGCAACTGAATGTGAGGAGGCAACCGCGTCACACCGCCTGGGCTTGCCGCCGGCTGAAGGCAACGACTCCAGCAGCAAGGGCTGCCACCCCCAGGGCGCCACTGGCGACCAAGAACACCAGCGTCTGCAGGGCCAGCAGGAACACCCCCAGAGCCGACGCCGCCTTGATCTGAATCCTGGCCTTGATCAGCAGGGTGAGCAGCAGCAGCACCGTGGCCCGCAGCCCGGCGATCCTGGCGGCAGACAGGGGACAGAGAGGGCAGGGCAGCAGCATGGTGGAAGTGCGATGCTTCAATCCTGGCGAAGCGGTGGATGGGGTGTGAGGGGAGCTTCTGCTCTTACGGCATGCAGCCGCTGCCTCTTGGCTTCGTGGGGCCTGGGCGGATCGCGATCCACTGTCGCAGGTCCTTCGTGTCGATTGCCGTGTGAAGTGGAGTCAGTGCCGAAATCTTGAGATACTGGGTGGAGCCGCAAGGGTGGTGACGGCCTAACTAGCCATCTTCAAGTTGTCACCTGCTAAACAAGATGGTTGGACTGAGCAACTAGACCGAGTAAGCTAACCTCAAAGAAGTGTAGATCTGTTCAGTGACCATTGCAAGCTTGCAGCGATCGCCCAAAATAGGCTGCTCCCTTTGCCATTCAGGGCACCACGAAAAATACCGATTTACCTTGGAAGCAGCGATTGAGACTCATGTACTGGCCGGCGTCGGCATTGGCCAATGGTCGCGACAAGGCCGATTTTTCGTGGTGCCCTTCAGTAAGATGATACCGTTCACCCTTTGCCGGAGTTAGGGCATGAGTTTTCATGTAGGATAGATGCAACTTAGCCTCTTGAATCCATTGCACTGGAGGAAGCGCAGTTACGGTTGACAAAAGAAAGTAATCTGCATCGTACCCGTTCAGGGGCCGTGACGTAGCAGCGCAGCATTCCACCCCTGATCGTTGATCAACGAGCGACCACAGACACCACGATCGATGACAGCCGATTCAGGGATTCGGCAACAGCGATGGCATCTCG
>NZ_JAYGID010000110.1:0-38262 GCF_034931685.1 Synechococcus sp. CCY9202 | reverse complement strand
GATTCTCTACCACTCAGACAGCAGAAGCATCCCAGATCGGATCGTGAGTCTCTTCCAAGCTCACATCCGGCCAATTGTTCGTGGCAAGGCCAGATGCAATGTCGAATTCGGAGCCAAGATCTCCATTTCAGTCACCGGTGATGGGTTTACCTACCTGGATCGCCTGAGCTACGACCCTTACAACAAAGGAGAAGACCTAAAGGCTCAGGCAAGAGCCTATCGCCGTCGTCATGGTCATGATCCAGAAGTGATCTGTGCCGATCAGATCTATCGGACTCGAGCGAACCGTGCTTTCTGTCAGCGTCATGGGATTCGCCTGAGTGGACCTCGCCTTGGTCGGCCCAAGAGCGATCCTGAGCTTGTGGCAGAAGAGAAGAGACAGTTTCTTGATGATCAGCGTCAACGTAACGCGGTAGAAGGCAAAATCGGACAGGGGAAGCGGCGATTTGGATTGGGTTTGATTTGTGAGAAGCTCGCTGCCACCCAAGGATCAGCCATTGCATTGGCTGTACTGGTAATGAACCTCGAGAAGCTGCTGGGGCTTCTTTTGGTTCTTTTTACCTTCTTGTTTCAGCTACTGATCGGCACTGAATCCATCCGAAGAGGCGAGGAGCGGCTCCTGAGCAATCAACCGGCTGCAGCCTGAGCAACACTCAGAATTCAGCCAAGCTTCCCCACTTTTTGCCCCGGGGGCTGGTTCTTACTTTCTCAGGAGGCCCTGAATAGATTCGATCCTCAATGCCCTCATCGGCTTTTGCAACTTCAACACAGAGGACGATGTGCAGACCCGATCTGAATCAGATTCTTGCCAGGGATTGGCCTGCACTGCCCGTTGACCTCGAAAACCCGGGAGCCGCAGAACGAACTCGACGACGCCGCCTGCTGGCGCAACGGCGACTCATCCAGTAGTATCACGATGTCGTTATGCCGTTGATCGATGGCTGCCGCTCTCGGGGCGTGTCGGGCGCCTGAGCAGCGGCTCACCGGCTTGATCCTGCTGCGCCAGATCGGCCTGCAGCGGCGGCACCCTTGCCACCCCCCAGCGATGACCACCTCCGCCCCCCACCTGCGCGAAGACCTGCTGACGCCGCGCTTCTACACCACCGAAATCGAGAAGGCAGCCCGCACCGATCTGGACAACCAGCGTCCGGCCTTCGAGGCGATGCTGGCCCAGATGGAGGCCGACTACAACCGCGATCACTTCGATCGACGCGTGCCACTGGGTCGGCTGCGGGACCTCAGCCTCGAGGAGAAGGGTGCCTACGAGAGCTACCTGGTGCGCTCGTGCGTGTCGGAGTTCTCGGGCTTCCTGCTGTTCAAGGAACTATCCCGGCGCCTGTTCCAGGCCGGCCGCAACGACCTGGGCCGCCTGTTCCAGCTGATGGCCCGCGATGAGGCCCGCCATGCGGGCTTCCTCAACCGCGCCCTGGTGGCCGAGGGCATCCAGCTGGATCTGCCCAAGTTGAGCACCAACCGGCCGATCACCTGGTTTCCGCTCAGCTGGGTGCTCTATTCGGTGTTTCTGTCCGAAAAGATCGGCTACTGGCGCTACATCCTCATCGACCGGCACCTCAAGGCCCATCCCGACAGCAACTTCGCTCCCCTGTTCGACTTCTTCGAGCCCTGGTGCCAGGACGAGAACCGCCACGGGGACATCTTCAACATGCTGATCCGCTGCTGGCCCCAGATCAAGGACGGCCTTCGCGGTCGGTTGCTCAGCCGTTTCTTCCTCTGGTCGGTGTTCCTCACCCACAGCCTCACGGTCTGTGAGCGTGATGAGTCTATGGGCTCCTCGGAATCGACGCAAACCGGTTCGATGCCGAGGTGATGCGTCAGACCAACCGCACCGCCCGTCGTGCCTTCCCCCGGGTGTTCGACCTGGAGGGCAGCAACTACCTCGAGCTTCGCGACCGGCTCGTGGACTGCTACCAGCAGATCAAGGATTCCAGCACCAAGGGCCCGCTGGGTGTCCTGAAACAGCTGGGCCTCAAGCTGCGCTTCGCCGGGCTGTTGCTGCGCCAGTTCGCCCAGCCCATGGTTCCCTCGGGGGCGGCGTGATCGGGGCCGTCCTTGATCCCATTCCCCATGGCTTCACCCCTCATCGGCGCTGAGGCGCCACGCATCTTCATCGGCTACGACCCCCGGGAGGAGGTGGCCGTCAACGTGCTTACCGATTCGATTCAGGCCCACGCCAGCGTGCCGGTGCTGATCGCCCAGGTGCGGCTCGACCAGCTGGCGGGTGTTTACACCCGACCCCGGGATCCGAAGCAGAGCACCGATTTCTCCTTCAGCCGCTTCCTGGTGCCCTTCCTGGCCGGCTACCAGGGCTGGGCCCTGTTCATCGATGCCGACATGCTCTGCCTCGGGGACATCGCCGAGCTCTGGGCCCATCGCGATGAGCGTTATGCGGTGCAGGTGGTGAAGCACCGCCATGAATGCGAGGAGGGCCTCAAATTCCAGGGCATGCCCCAGACCCCCTACGAGCGCAAGAACTGGTCGTCGGTAGTGCTGTTCAACTGCGGCAGCTGCCGCCAGCTCACTCCCGAGCGGGTCAACACTGCCTCCGGCCTGGAACTGCACCAGTTCCGCTGGCTGGATGACGACACCATCGGCACGATTCCGCCCGAGTGGAACGTGCTCGTGGGTGTCCAGGCGATCCCACCCCAGCCGAAGGTTCTGCATTACACCCTCGGCGGCCCCTGGTTCGACGACTGCCTCTCGATGCCGGAGTCGGATCGCTGGCTCGCAGCCCACTCCGCCATGAATCGTCCCCTCTGCCCCACCTGAGTCGGCAGCACTCCCCAACCCACGAGATCCCCATGTACGACAGCCCCGCCTACCGCGCCGCCTACGCGCGCATCAATGGAATGGTGATCGTGGGCGAAGGTCTCGCCTATCGCCATTTCCGGCAACTGGCCGAGATCTTTCCCGAAGACCGCCAGGAGCTCGATCGCCTGGCTGCCATGGAAAGCGGCCATGCCCGCGACTTTGTGGGGTGTGGGATCAACCTGGGCATCAAACCTGACCTGGCCCTGGCCCGCGACCTCTTCGCCCCCCTGCATGCCCTCTTCCTGGACGCCCGTCGCTCGGCAGACCGGGTGGGACCGCTGGTGATCCAGTGCCTGGTGGTGGAAAGCTTCGCCCTGGCCGCCTACCGCGGCTACCTGCCGGTGGCCGACCCCTACGCGGCACCGATCACCCGCCGGGTGATGGCCGACGAGGACGAGCACCTGAACTACGGCGAACGGCGGCTGAGCCCCGCGGGTGATCTCGCCCTCGACTGGTGCACCCAGGCCCTGCCGATCACGTTGGCGATCCTCAGGCCGCTGCTGCCGGATGTGGCCGCCATCGGCATGGAGGCCACGGAGCTGGTGGCGGAGTTCGCCGACCTGCTCCAGGGAAGCCTGGAGCGGATCGGCATCGGCGGGCCTGCGGCGCGTCGCACGATCGCCCGCTCAGTGGGCCGCGCTCTCGCTGCGCCAGCCCCCTGAGCAGCGGGACATCCAGCCGATTCAGGCGTTCTCCATGGCCCTCATCGGCGCCAGGGGAGCGACCGGAGGCAGATCCGAGGCCCACGGCTCCAGGCCACCGCTCGGCAGCTCCACCCTCTGGCAGTCGCCGCCGAAACGGAGCTGCAGCCAGGTGATCACAGCGGGATCGAGGGCCGCGACGGCTTCGGCGCTGCCGTCGTTCAGAGACAGCTCGCGCACGGCGGAGCAGGGCAGATACCAGAGGTCGGTGGGGCCGTCCTGGCGTGTGCGGCGCTCCAGGAACAGCTCCCTCAGCTGGCCATCCCCGCTGAGGGCTCCTTCCGGGGCCAGCAGCAGCGTCAAGGACTGGAGGGCGCGCCCGGGGGTGGCGGTGAACGGCATGGCAACCATGACAACGAGGTCAATGCAACACAACACTAGCGTGATAACGTGGCCCCGAGTTCGGCTCCAGCGCCTGGGGCATCGGTGCCTCTGTGTGTGCGTTGTCGAAAGGATGTCGGCGTCAGCCATCCCAGCTCGGCTAGTTGTGGAGATGAAGCCGGCCGCCGATGAGCCCACTCTTTTGCTGTTCGGGCTGTGGCGTTCAGATCGAACGCTCGCTCCGCCTCTACCTCCAGCAGAAAGGACGGGTACTGTGCTCCACCTGCATCGACCGGCAGGAAGAGGATCGACCGCCTCAAGCGGAGCCTGATGGATCCCAGGACGGGATCCACCGCCGCGCCTGAGCTGCCGATGACGTCAGATCAGAGGCTGATCCAGCTGCTGGAGGCGCGGTAATTCACCAGATAACTGGAGCTGCTGTCGCCGCCAAACAGGATCTCCAGCTCACCGTCAGCGGGCAAGTTCTGGAGACCGATCTGAGCAACACCACTCTCCAGCTGGCCTCGCCCGAGCAAACGCCCTTGCTGATCCTTGATGCGGATGCTGCCTGTCTGAGCGGTGCGGTAGGCACGCTCGGGGCCTTCGCCGCTGTAGCCGGTGGACCATTGATCCGGCCGTGCCATCCGGCTGAGCTGACGGCGGCTCTGGCGATCCCGGCCGACGATCTTCACCTCCAGCTGAAGTTCATTGCTCTGGCCCCGCCGCAACGAAGCACGGGCCTTGGTATCGGTGATCAGATAGCTATCGCGGTAATTGGAAGCAGGCTGTTCATACCAGCTCTCCATCAAGGAGAGATTGAGCGGCACCACGGCATCCTGCTGCTCAGTGAAAGGAACGGTGGCCCCAAAACTGGAGCCCGACTCCATCACCTGGCCGAGGTACTGATATCCGCTGCCATTGTTGAGCAGCTCGGCCGAGGTCAGGGATCCGTTGGCAAATCCCAGTCGTACGATTGCCACATCCTCTGGATTGAGGGGATTGCCGGTGATGGCATCATTGCCACGGATCTCAAAATCCACCGTGTGGTTGCCGCCACGTGAGCCCATGTAGCCAGAACCGCCATTCTCCAGAATCACGCTCCCCACTTCGCCATTGTCCGTGGGAAGGAACCCGAGGCGGATCTGGGCGGTGTTGCTGAGACTGGGGCTCCATTCGCCCGTGATCGGATCGCGAGGGCGCCAATCGTCGGCAATCAGCGTCTCCCAGCCCTGAAGTGCAGGGAGGCGGGTGTCTGGGTTCAGGTTTTCGCGGATGGCGGGATCATCAACCAGCGGCTGCTCATAGCGATACAACATGCTGTGCTTTCCGGCCTTCAGGCTGGCTCCGCCGAACCCGAACCCATACGCCCCAGGGCTGAAGCCCACATCCTGACCATCCTGGTCCTGAACCAGGTACCCCCCGGCCACTCCCACCGTGGTCGGGTCAGAGTTGAGCAGGTAGGGACTCCTGAAAAAGATTCTCGGCCCATCGGCGCCGGATTCGTCCGATTGCTTCGCGTTAATCAGGCTGGCAAGCGCGATGACATCAAGTCGGCCAGATCTCAAAAGCCTGGCTTGCAGATGCCCTCAGGCGCTCTGATCGCTGACCAGGCCATCAAAAAGCTGTAGATCCACCCATAAAGAAGGACAAAAAAGAGGCGCAGCAGCCTCAAGACCTTTTCCGCGCACATCACGACAAAGGCCATCGAGATGGAGGATTCGGCACCAGCTGGTAGACGAGCCATGATCAGATCCAGGGAATACTTGCGCTTTCCAGAGCCAAAGACGCCTTCCACTTCATTGCGTCGAGCTTGATCAGATCGGAGCTGGTGCTTGTGTGCAGTGGTGACATCAGGATCCTTGGGCGGGCGACCCAATCGCTTGCCGGAGAGGCGAATACCGTTCCTCGTGCAGAAATGCCTATTCTTGGCCGTGATATAAATCCGGTCGGCGCAGATGCGCTCTGGGTAAGATCCTGCATCCAACTTGTATTTTTCCGCCTGAGCGATCAGGTCTTCTCCTTCGTTGTAGGGGTTCCAGCTTATGCGGTGCAAGAACGGAAAGCCGTTTTGAACCGAAACACTGATTTTGGCTCCAAACTCCACCGCAGCACGTGCTTTGCCTCGCACCATTGGGCGGATATGGGTCTGCACAAGATTCACTAGGCGGTCTGGAATGCTGTTGGTCTGAGAGGCGAGCAGAAGGCCCTGTTGCCGCTCCAACTCGCTGCAGGCCAACAACTTCTGCCACCAATGCCTCTTAAGCTCGGAAAGCCTTGCCCCGCAGGCGATCAGAGCATCAATGGCCTTGAGATTCTGCCGCACATAGCCAAGCTGATGTTTAATGGCAGCCTTCACTTTGCGGCGACGTGGTCGTTTTTGCTTCGCCACTCTCAGGAAATGAGCACGAGCAAGGCCACGGTCGTAGCGAGGTCGATGTCTCCTGAATCCCGATGACTGACTGCACAGATCATCAATGACTCGCTCGGTCGTTGTGCGAGCCTCGTTGAGGAGCTTGAGGTCTCTGGGATAGGTGATGTCGGCTGGAGTGCAACTGGCATCAATCGTGAGAGTGCCCCAATTCCTTCCTTCTGGCCAGTCAGCAGGCTTGATCAACGCATCAAGTTCTAGCTGAGCGCCTCCTCCACTGGAATCACGATCATCATGGTCGTCATCGTCTGCTGCCTGAGCAAGTGCTTCTAGAAGGATCTCTTTGCCGCGCTGCACCACCAGCTCGTTGATACGGCGCAGATCCTCGTCAGAAAAACGCTTGCGAAAGTGCACCATCATCGAGGCATCAAACGGTGCCTTGGCTGTGTAGCCCGCAAAGCCGAGAAAGAACTGAATATAGGCGTTCTCTCTGATCTGATGGACTGTCTCTTCGTCGGTGAGCCCCAACTTCTGTTTGATGTAGAGAGCACCAAAGGCCATTCTCACTGATTTGGCTGGAGCGCCAATTGTGGCGCTAAATTGAGGGGCATAGGTTTCTTCCAGCTCACCCCATGGGATCAGCCCCTCCAGTTGAACCCAGCGATTCTCGGGATCAAGTGTGCCGCCAAATGGCAAGTGGAACTCCTTGTCCTGGCCAACCTTTGGGACATGACTCAGGAGGTTGCGCAGGAAGTGCACTCGGCACCGCTGCCAGCTGCTGCCCTGGAACATGCGCTTGATCGCGGCTGTCAGCCCCAGGTGGGCATCCGAAATCACCAGCCGCGTGCCAGTCAGGCCACGCTCTTTGAGTGAGCCCAGGAACTGGCGCCAGAAGCCCTCGGCCTCGCTGTCGCCCACGGCGATTCCCAGTACCTCGCGGTAGCCGAGGGCATTGATCCCGATCGCCACCACCACCGCCCGGGAGACCACCTGCAGGTTGCGGCCCAGACGGCCGTGAAGGTAGGTCGCGTCGAGGTAGATGTAGGGGAAGCTGGCATGCTCCAGTGGCCGGCCCAGAAAGGCTTTGACCTGCTCATCAAGGCCCTGGCAGATGCGACTCACCTCCGATTTGGAGATGCCGCTGTCGCCGCCCAGAGCCTCCACCAGGGCGTCGACTTTGCGGGTGGAGATGCCGCCGGTGTAGGCCTCCATCACCACGGCGTAGAGGGCCTTGTCGATCCGCCGTCGGGGCTCCAGCCAGTCGGGCAAGAAGCTGCCCTGCCTCAGCTTTGGGATGGCCAGGGTCAGGTCGCCCACCTGGGTGGTGAGCAGTCGCCTGCGGTAGCCGTTGCGGTGCGTAGAGCGCTGATCGGGGCAACGCTCGTGGAGTTGGGCTCCGGTGAGCGCGGAAACCTCGGCCTCCAGCAGGTCCTGAAAGCCCCGACGCACGATCTCCGGGATCAACGCGCCAGCGGTGGTGCCCTCCATGAGCTGTCTCAGCTCGGAGGCGCCACTATGGGAAAGGGTCATGGTCTGTGTTCGGTTTGGTGGTCGTGCTCCGAACAGGGTCACAGACCGACCCACCCATTGCCATAACAGAGAACTGAGGGAGGCGAGCCGTCAGCCCCGGCTTCGCCGGGGCTGCTCCTCCTGAGTTACACCACTCCACGGGACGCTGCTATGCCCGCCGCGATCCCCACAACTGGGAACGCTTCAATGCCGGCCTCGATGGCAGTGCCTGGTATCTGCTGCGGATTCACCAGACCCTGAGCCACCGTCTGCCCGGCAGCCGCTCCAATGAGCTGCTTGGGGAAGCGGTAAAGGAAATCCTGGCCAGCGAGGCCTACCGGCAGTTGGTGCCGGCCGGTATCGCCCCGGCGGTGTGGGCTGCTGGGTATGAGGAGAGGCGGCAGCGGCCATCCTTGGAGCCATCAGCACCCGGTGCAGCTTCTGAGTCCTGAACCAGATAGGACTCCACTGCCGGCCATGGCGATCTCCTTCTGGGAGGAAGCGGTGTCCCTGCTGGAGCAGCTGGTCGAGCGCGAACCGGACACTGGGTGGCACGCCAGACGCTGTGCCTGATCTGAAGTGCCTACCGGCTGATCAGCGATCACTGAGGCCTGGGCGGAGCTTGCGATGCCGGCCGCGGGCCTTGGCCCACCACCACAGGGCAGTGTTCACCGCCTTGCGGTCAAAACGCTCCGGATCGAAGTCGCCGCAACATTCGACCTGGCTGGCGTAATCCTCGTGGCTGGCATCGGCAGTCCCCTGTCTTATCCGCCTGGCGACAGGAAAGACGATGGCTTGCCGCTGTAGGTCACAACCACCCTCTTCTTGGCTCGGGTGGCAGCGACATGCAGAAGCGATCGCTCCTGCTGTTCGAACAGCTCACGTGAGACCTGATCCGGCCGACGGTTCAGCTCCACCCGGTAGGGCATCTGTTCGGCCGTGAGCTCGGGGATGAAGACCTGGTCAAACTCCAGCCCTTTGACGCGATGCATGGTGGCCAAGCGCAGGGCCGGATCGCTGGGGTCATCAGCCTCATTGGCCTCAATCAGACGAACGAGGAACCCGGCCTTCTCCAGGCCCTGGGCGACCCGGTCGCGGGCCTTCTTGGTGCGCAGGGTGACGCAGGTGGAGGCAAGGTTGCCATCGCCTTGGCGAAGCTGGCTGAGGGCGTCCTGCAGGAAGCGCTGTTCGTCAGCCGGGTCGTCGAAACCTCGTAGCACCGGCTTCTCGCCGTGGAGCAGCGAGCGGTAATCGCTGGTGGAGTCGTTGCCCCCATCAAGGTCGTCAAAGTCGACCCCCTCCAAGACAGCAGTGGCCCAGGCGCGGGTCTCTTCGGTGGTGCGGTAGTTGATCCGCAGCTTGCGGGAGCGGCCTCGCACATCAATGCCGCAACGTCCGAGCACGATCGGCTTGCCGTAGATGCGCTGATGGGGATCGCCCACGATGAACAGGTCGTTGGGATGGGGCTCGCCGGCCAGAACCCGGATCAGCGAGAACGAGGCGACATCGAGGTCCTGGGCCTCATCCACCACCACCGCCACGTAGCGCCCCCCCTGGCCGGCATTGCGCAGCAGATCCGCCGCTGCGGTCTTGGCCTCTTCCGGTTCCCAGAGCCCGCGCTGGCGGAACTCAGCCCGCAGGGCATCGAACACCGGCCAGATCAGGGCCCGCTGCTGCTTGCTCAAGCGGGTGCCGCGTCCGATCCTCCGGGCTGCCAGGTAGTCGTCACGGGAGCGGCAGCCATTGGCCAGCACCACGTCTTTCCACTCCTCCCGGTAGAAGCGCTCCTCCAGGCCCAGGGCGGGGTCGGCCACATCCATGGCGAGGCTCCAGCAGGCATCACGCGCTTCTTCGTTGAAGACCCGTACCTGGAGACCCTGATTTTTGAGGAAGGTCATCACCCAGCCATCGAGGTGGATGACTTCGATGCGCCGGAGTTCTTCAGGGCTGCAGATCTTGGCGAGGTTGCTGCGGATGTCGGTGGCGAGGTTGCGGGTGAACGTGGTGAACAGCACCTGGCCCGGGGCACCGGAGGCGAGTAACCGGTTGGCCAGCCAGCGGGCGCGGTGCATGGCTACGACCGTCTTGCCTGTGCCGGCGCCGCCCAGAACCCTCACCGGGCCGTTCCAGTCGCGATTCACCAGTCGTCGCTGACTGGGATGCAGGAACACCCGCCACTGCTCCAGCGGCGCCGAGAGCATGGCCTCCAGCTCGTCGTCGTCGGTGATGACGAGAAACTCCGCCTGGCTTTCGGGTGTGGCCAACGCCGTGGCCACATCCTCGGGATCGATGTGAGCGGGCCGCTGGCGCTCCAGCTCCTCGATCACCGCCTCGATGGGCTTTCCCTCAGCCAGCAGGATCAGACCATCGACGCAATCCTGCGGCACCCATTCGATCAGCCGCGCCAGGGCCTCCTCGCTCTGGACAGCACGAACGGCCGGCAGCAGTGCCTCGGGAACGCCGAGCAGCATGAGCTGGTCATCCCCGCAGTGGGCAAACAGGGAAACCGCCTCTGCTGTGGGTTGACGCTCCGGGAGGGTGACGTTGCTGGGGGCTGCGGTGATCCCTTTGGTGCCGGCCGTTGCGCTCGCATCCCCCACGGCGGTCTCGGCCGCCTCGACATCGACGATCTGCAAAGCGCCAGACACGCGGTTCACATGGCAGGTCTTGCGCCGCGCCCAGTTGTAGGCGTCATCGTGCTTATCGATCCAGAGCAGCACGAAGGTGTCTCCCTGCTCGGGCGCCCGCAAGATGCAGCGGATGTCCTGATCGACCCGGATCGAGCGGATCAGCGGATCCTTGCCGCCCTCGATGCGCTCGTAGTTGAGGCCAGGGCTGCGCGGATTGTCGCGGAACTTGGAGACGAACGCCGCCACCTTGCCGCGAGCCTTCTCCGGCAACTGGTTGAGAGCCTTGAGGAAGCCAGTGGAGAGGGCAACGGTGATGCGGGGTTCGCTCATCGGGGGAGGGGGACGGGGCAGGGCTGAAGGCGTTCGATCAAGGCGCTGGCCGTCGCATCGGGTGGGTCCTCCGCCAGCCAGCATTGCCAGCCAGCGGCCACAAAAGCTGGTTGGTCGCCTGACTCCAGCACCAAGGCCAGGCGCTGTTGAGGCCAGGCCAGATCGGCCATCGGCCCAGCAACGTCTCCCCTCGCTCCCTCCAGCTCGTAGCCGAGATCCGGGAAGGGGATCTTCTCTTGCAGGAGCAGATCCCGCAGTTTCTCGAGAACGGGCCTTGATGCAGGTTCGGCCAGGTCGAGAGCCTGATCCCATTGGCGCTGAATCTCGGGGTTGCTGGCTGTGGCTGCTCCCCTGCCGTTGGCTCCCGCCAGTCCAGCCACCCACACGGTGGGGGGATCCACGGCGGCGGTTTGTTCCGCCCCTGACCAGCCTGGGGTGGACAGGAGGAAATGGGGCAGGAACTGGAAGAGGTTGCCCTGACGCAGCCATTCCTGCCAGCCGCTCTGCTGCTGCTGGTCTGAGCTGGCGAGTTCCGGGTCGTAGTGGATGGAGCGAAAGCTGGCGGCAGGATGCCGGCTGCCATGGCGCGCCTGCTCCAGCAAGTTGAGTGCACTCAGGCCAGGGGCAATGGCCAGAACCTGGCCCAGCCGACGACCGGGCTCTGGGCCCTGCCACTCGTCCACGTGATCCTCCAACGCCTGATCGGCGATGGCCGCCTTGATCTCGGTTCCATCGAGCGCCGTAGCGCTGCCCTGGGACAGGCAGAACAGCTGTGCCAGCCCCTGCCACAGGCTCTCCGATGGGTTGGCCAAGTAGGCCATCAGCAGCTGCAGGCTGTTGGCGCCCTGAGCCTCGCGGGGCATCAGCAGCGGGGGCTGCGGAAGGGCCTGGAGCAGCGCCTCTGGCCACCACCGTTCGGTGAACTTCTCAGGACTGGTGGCGAAGGCCGGCACCACCCCGACCGCCAAGCCATTGGGCTCCAGGGGGGTCTGGGCGCTGGGTAGTTTTTCGACCACGTCGGACCAACTAAGCGACCAGAACAGGTACCCGCCCCTGCGTTGAAGGTCCATGCGCTGACGGGCGTCATCGGCGAGGCGGCCACGGTGGAACTCCCAGCCATCGGTGTAGATGGCGATCGGCTTACCGCCTGCGGTGGGGGTGAGCAGGAAGTCGGCGCGGGAGAACTCCGCCACTCCCTCGCCTTCGCCCAGGGGCACCTGCTGCTCCAACTTCCAGGTGGTGGCCGCCGGCCCGCTACCGATCTTGAGGAGATAGCCGATACGGCCATGGATCACGTCCTTCTTGAGCACCACCGGCACGCCATCCGGGGCACCCTTACCGGTGCGCAGAGCCTCGAGGAAGCGGAGCTCGAGTTCGCTTTCAGCCCGACTGTTGATCGTGATCTCTGAAAGGCTGCGATCGGTGGCCTGCAGGTCATCCCAGCGACGCAGGATCGCCTGCAGCTGCTCGATAGCGCGGCGCTTGCTGGTGCGTTCGCGATCAAAGCGCTGGCGGTACATGAAGATGCAGCGGTAGCAGCCGTCGCTGCAGGGGCAGGACTGCAGGGCCGCGAGCGAGCTCTGGAACACCTCGCGCAGATCCTTGCCGCCCTGCTCCATCAACTGGCGCACGTAGCCGGTGCCGCCGGGAACTGAATCAAAGAGGTAGAGGAAGGTTTTGCGCTGCTGGCTGCCGGGCTGGGGTTCTTCGCCAAGGGCAGAGCGCAGGTGGTCCACCTTGCCGCCGAAACGATGGCGCAGGCCCAGGTGCAACGCGCCCACGAAGGAGGGCTGGCCCTCCTCATCCCAGAAGCTGGCACCGGGCAAGAGGAAACGCACCGCCTCGGAGCTGAACTCCCGGTACATGAACAGGAGATTGCGGAGCTGAGCGCTGTCGGGCTTGTCGCGGGAGGTGCAGGCCCAGGTGTGGTTCGAGGCCTTGGCGGGACCGTGTTGCACCTTGCCGCAGCTGCGGCAGAGCTCGAACCCCCTGACCCGAAGGGGTTTGCCGGCGATGTTGTGCGTCGCCCCGATGGGCGTGAGCTCCCCGAAGTTGATCTCGCGGAAGGTGGTGCTGGCCAGGTACTCGGCGCCAAAGGGAAAGTCTTCGTCGTCCACGGCCAGGGAGATCTCGCGGCGGGACAGGTCGGGAAGGATCAGCAGTTCGCGGTGGAAGAAGAGCGGATTCCGCTCGTCGGTGTCGTCCCCGAAGCGGCTGCGGGCATCTTCCGTGGTGGCCTGCACCTGACGTAGACGAGCCATCTCCTTGACCTGACCATGATCGGCGTAGCCGCTGTGGCCGCAGCGAGGGCACTCCTTGCGGTTGTAGTCGTCGTCGGTTTCGCGGCAGGCGAAGGAACAGGAGGGGCAGAACCGCCAGTGCTCCGGCTTGTTGAGATTGGGATCGATCTGATCCACCTTCACCCGCCTGCCCTGGGCATAGAACTGGCCGTCGGGGACCAATTCGCGGATCGCGACGTTGGCCGGCCGCTCGTAGCTGAGGGTCGGCAGCTCCTCGGTGCGCCTGGGGCCACCGCCGCGAGCGGGCAAGCGGCGCCAGAGCACTGACTTCAGCGTCACGCCCGCTTCAGGGAAGGCGTAGTTGGGCAGGAAGCCCTCGTCGGTGAGCATGGCCAGCAGTGGACGGCCATCGAGGTCCTTGCGAAGCTGGTTGTAGGCGATCTGTTCTCGCCGGATGGCGTCCTTGTCTTCCCGCTGCTGCTCCAGCAGGGATTGCTCCGGAATGGCGGCGAGCTTGTTGAACCGCTCGCGCAGTTTGGTGGCCTCGCTGCGGAGGCGCTTGCGCTCGGCGATCAGCTCCTCGATCCGCCCGATCATGCCCCTGGCGTAGGGCGCAGCGAAGGCAGCGGCCTGGCCGGCATCGGGGGAGCTGAGGAAGTAGGCGCGCAACTCCTGGCGGCTTGGCTCCTGCAGCTGTTCATCGAAAAGCGCCAGGAAGCGATCGAGCAAGGCGGTCTGTTCGGTGCTGCACCAGCGCAGCCAGCTGTAAGGGAAGGCGTCTGGGATGGTGGCCTCCTTGCCAGCCCGCTCCACGGCATCGAGCACGGGCTTGAGCTTGCGGGGCAAGGCATCCGCCGCGATGCCGCTCTGCACCCAGCGATCGATCGTGTAGGCCAGCAGCTGGCGTTTGAGGATCGCGGCAGCGTCGAGATAGCAGCCGGGGGGACTCACCTGCCCCTGCAGCATCTCGCGGGGGTCGGAGAAGAAGTAAAGGTCGTGGGCGGTGCCAGTGACGACAGTGCCGACCATGGCATTGCCATCGCGGCGGCCGGCGCGGCCGATCCTCTGCAGGTAGTTGGCGGGCTCGGGAGGCACCGAGGCCAGCAGCACGGTGGAAAGATCGCCGATGTTGATGCCCATCTCCAGGGTGGAGGTGGCCGAGAGCAGGTTGGGATCGCTGCGGTACTTGCCTCGGATGAACTGGGTTTCCAGCCGCTCGCGGTCGGGGCGCTCCAGCAGACCGGTGTGCTCGCGGGCCACGATCCGATGCACTTCTCCGCGCTCGTAGAGGCGGCGGTAAAGCGGCAGGCCAGCGCGGGGATCGCGGCGGTAGTGGCCTGGGCATTGGCGCACCAGGCAGGGCATGCCCTCCCACACGGGCAGCTGCTCGGCGAACACGCTTTCCCCATCGCCACAGCACTCGCAGCGGACCCGCTGGGGTTGGGCGGCGACCAGCAGAACCTGGCGCGGAATCGCCCAGATGTGCTCACCCCTGGAGCCGGAGAACTCCTGCAGCAGGCCGGCTTCTGCGAGGGCGCCAACGATGGACTGGAGCGCCTCTTTCTGCTGCTCAGCGTCGAGGGGTTGGCTGGTCTCCAGCGTGCGCGCCAACCAGTGCTGGCTCCAGGTGGGTCGGCCCTTCTCGCGCACCAGCTGCTGGAAGCGGCCCTTGCCCCTGTAGCTGGTGAGAAAGATCGGCCGGGTGGAGGAGCCACCGAACCTTGGGGTATGCAGGATCTGGTTGAACTTGAAGGTGTTCTCCGCTCCGCTGCTGAGGTACTCAGATCCTTTGCCATCAAGCCCCACCAGCTCGGGCACGGCGATGGCGCCGCGCTGGCGCAGGTGATGCAGCAGCCCCACCACCAGCTGCTGCAGCTGGGGGATGCGGACGTTACGCAGCGGTTCCACCTCGTTCTGCAGGCGGGTGAGCAGGGGTGGCAACAGGTTCTGGATGCGGGCCGGATCCACACCAGCGGTCAGAGAGCCGGCCTGCTCCACGGAGGAGCCGAGGCGGGAGCGGTAGCCGAATTCGGCAGCCACCTCCCAGCGCATGCGCTCACAGACGGTGCGCACCAGGAAGCTGTCGGGGCCGAGGGCCGGGTTGTCCTGGTGCTGGAGGTCATCCCATTCCCTCAGCCACTCCAGTTCAGCCGGCAGGAAGGTGGCGGCGAAATCCACCGGATTCGGCAGTTTCTGCTGCCAATGACTGATCAGCTGGTCTTGCAGTTGATCAAGGAACAGAGGTCCGGTGTCCTGCAGGGTGCCGGTGAGAGCCGTGCGGAAGGAGGTGCGATAGGCGCGAGCAGCGATGAAGCCGGCGCGATGGGCGGCATCCTGCACCGAATCGGAAAAGGCCAGCAGCTTCTTGTCGCCGTTGAAGGCGGAGGCAAACAGCGCGGCGCTCCAGGTGCTGGTGAGGCTGGCGGCCGATGTTCCCACCAGCAGAAGGCCCTGCTGGGCGTTGCAGTAGGGGCAGTCGCGGCTGATGCGGGGATGGTTGTGCTGATCGAGATAGCCGCACTCGGGCATATCGACCAGCAGCAGCTCGCGGCTCTGGCAGTTGGGGCACACCTCCTTGAGGTCTTTCGGCGCGTGGATCGAGAGGCAGTCGGTACAGAGCACCTTGAGGCTGGACCCTTCGAGGGAGGCCTCTTGGGAAGAAGCGGCGGCAGGCTGGAAGGGTCGCTGAGGGAAGAGGTAGCGAACCTCCGGTTGACCGGAGAAATAGGCCTTGTAGAACGCCCGCAGGTTGCCGGCACGATCGAGGCGATGGCTGCCTTGGTTCAGCAGGGTGGAGGTCCAGGCGGTGGCACCGCAATCCCGGCAGTGCACCACCGGCAGATGGGCACCGCTCTCCTTGCCGGCCAGGTCGTCGGAGTGAACCAGCTGGGGCTCGGCCTCCACCGAAGCCACCATGCGCTTGAGCTCCCGCAGCCAGAGCTGCACCCGCAAGTTGAGCCAAGGCACCACGACGGGCGTGCCGTCGAGCTTGTCGGTGGTGCGGCGGGCATGGGCAAGCAGGGCCAGCAGGCTTTCAAGCAGCAGCACCCTGTAACGCAGGGGATAGCGATCCCCTAGGCCAAGCTGCCGGGAGAAACGCTCCAGCAACTCGTCGATGGAGCAGGTGGTGGCGGCCTGGCGCACCAGGTTGTGAACCGCCGGCAGGGTGCCGAGCCGCAGACCCAGATCAAGGCGCCAACCCTGATCTGCCACGTCATCGCCAAGCGGTGGCGGCAGGGTGTCGCCTAACCAGAGCTCCGCCTGCTTCTGGATGTACGCCTCGGCGCTGGTGGCGTGCTCAGGGTCCAGGGCCTCCAGCTGATCGAGGCCTGGCAGCGGCAGGGCGAACAAGCCCTCCTCGCCAAAGGCGGTATGGACGGTGAAGAACTCTTCAGGGCTGAGCCGTTCTTCCTCGATCAACGACTCCGGATCGAAGCGGCTGGCGAAGATCTGCCCGGCGTAGTCGCGCATCGCGCCCCGCGATTCGGGGCCACCCAGGGTGGCGGAGGTGCCGACGCACACCAGCTCATCGCCCGGGCAGTGGAGACGATCGCGCAGACGGCGGATCAGGCAGGCGAGATCGGTGCCCTGGGCCCCATCGAAGGTGTGGAACTCATCCACCACCAGATAGCGCAGAACGCTGGTTCCATCCGGCAGCTGGCCGTTGTGCTCCCACAGGCTCTGCACATGGGGCTGCAGCAGCAGATAGTCGAGCTGCTTGTAGTTGGTGAGCAGGATGTCGGGCGGAGCCTTGTGCAGGGCGTCCTTGTCGGTGATCACGCTGGTGGCGCTCATGGCCGCCGTGGGGGCGTCGTCGGAGGCGCCGATGTAGAGGCCGGCCCGCAGGCCTGCCAGGGCGGGAATGGTGTGGATCAGATCGGCGATGCGGCGCGCCTGGTCGGTGGCCAGGGCATTCATCGGGTAGATCAGGATCGCCTTGATGCCCCTCTGCCCCTGTGCGTGCTGCAGGCGGCAGTGTTCCAGAAGCGGCAGCAGGAAGCATTCGGTTTTGCCCGAACCGGTGCCGGTGGCCACCAGGGTGTTGCGAGGCGTGCCAGGCAACAGCCGATCGAAGGCCTTCTCCTGGTGCCGGTAGGGGGGGAACGGCAACGGGATCTGGGGGAACCAGTCGCGCCCAGAGCCCTGGTGGAAGGGCAGTGCCACCGACACGTAGGGCCCCTTCAGCAACCGCTCGCGATCGGCGAGAAAGCGATCGATCAGCCCCGCGAAGCCCGGCGTGGTGGGGTGAAAGGCGGTGCGAATCGCATCGCAGGCCACCTGCTCCAGTTCGCTGGCAACAACGGAGGGAAGCAAGTTGCGGGGCCATGCGGCAGAAGCAGGCTAAGCGAGATCGCTGGCCTGCCAAGCGGTTTGAACCATTCAGCCTCTGCATAGAGGCCCCAGCCGCACGACCGGCGCTGCGAGACGACCCAAGACCTGGACGAACCAGACCGCTGCTCCCATAATGGGAGGACACTGCCTTGCGACGTGCGCATCATCGCCAAGCGGACGCTCGTGCAGTTCTGGGAATCAGGCCATGGCGATGCCGAACAACCCCTCAAGGCATGGCATGCCGTTGCCAAGGCGGCCAGCTGGAGCGAACCTGCCGAGATCAAGGCGATGTTCTCGTCGGTAAGCTTTCTGGCCAACAACCGGGTTGTGTTCAACATCAGCGGCAACAAGTATCGGCTGATCGTCAAAGTTGAATATCGCCTGAAGGCGATTTACATCCGGTTCATCGGCACCCATGCCGACTACGACAAGATTGACGCTTCCACGCTATGACCGCCACAATCCGCCCCATCCAACCCATTCGCACCGAGGCCGACTACGAGAGCGCCCTTCAAGAGATTAATCTCTGCCTGGATGCAGACGAGGGGAGTCCCGAGTTCGAAAGATTGGAGGTTCTTTCGATCCTGGTTGACGACTACGAGGCAAAGCACCATGACATTGGGCCGCCCGACCCTATTGCCGCGATTCAGTTCGCCCTTGAGCAACGTGGCCTAACACGAAAAGACCTGGGGGACGTGATCGGCAGCAGTGGACGTATTTCCGAAGTCATGAACAAGCAGCGCCCGCTAACGCTGGCGATGATTCGAAAGCTCATCACCAAGTTCAACATTCCAGCAGAGGTCCTCATCCGCAGTTCGGAAGTTCCTTCTGCAAAGGAAGTCGGCACAATTGTGAGCCCAAAAGGGCAGTCGCATGCTCTGAATCGAACCACTCGACCCAAGGCCGGAGCTGCGGCAGTCTGATCTCAGGCGGGTTTGTTCAACAGCTGGCGAAGCGTGGCGTCATAGGAAGCGGGTCATTCCCTCCTTGAATGAACAACAAGCCAATTTGCTCCACAGAAGAACTGGCTCATGATTTTCATGCAAGTTGCACAGCCTGAGCCTTGCCGCTACAGGCCTGCTGGATGGCCGCGGCCAGAAGAGCCTGGCGTTGGCCGAGGAAGCACTCGTAG
This sequence comes from Synechococcus sp. CCY9202, assembly GCF_034931685.1. Classification (NCBI taxonomy): domain Bacteria; kingdom Bacillati; phylum Cyanobacteriota; class Cyanophyceae; order Synechococcales; family Synechococcaceae; genus Synechococcus; species Synechococcus sp. CCY9202. Next base: position 19,870 of record NZ_JAYGID010000110.1, on the reverse strand, counting down.
TCGTTGTTCCAGAGGCCCGAATCGGTGTCGCAGGGGATCAGATGGCTCTGCAGCACCAGCTGCATGGGAAAGCCGGGCTGGTCACGCAGCTCAGCCATGTAGATGGCTGGTGCCAAGCAGCTGATGTGCTGGTTGGTGCCGCGGTCGATCAGACAGCGATTGAGGACGACGTCGCGTTGGCGAGCATCAAATCTTCGATCTTCCAGATATTTGGCGGGAAAGATGTGATGGTCGTCGATGCCGTTGCTCTCGAGCAGATGGTGGTTGAGCACGGCACGCGTGTGGAAGTCGAGTGGGGCGTTGCCAGAAGCGAGCATCAAGCAGATCGTGGCTCGGTAGAGAGAGCGTTGGCGAGGGGTGACCTCGCGCAGATGGTCAGGATTGAACCGGAAGCTGCGGACGGTTTCCGGCGGCTGAGCCTGGGGATCCGCAAACCAGGCAATCAGTTCGTTCACGTCGCGGGTGCTCTTGGTGTTGGGCGCGTTCTCGTAGGCCTGGCTGAACACCGAGCACCAGAACCAGCGCCGGATCTGCTCACGCTGGGCACCCACGAGGACTCCTCTTGTAGCGTCGACGCAGGCAAGCGCTGCGGCCATCGGCGGCAGCATGGTGGCGTAGGGCAACCAACGGGGCTGTAGTACCCAACAGTCGTCGACGAGAATCGTGAGGGCGCGATCCAGAGCCTTCACCACCCGCGGCCACCAGATGGTCACGGTGTCGGCAGCCAGGTTGAGCACGTCGCCCCGCTTGCAGCTGCGGGCCTGGCCGCCCGCGAGAGCGATGGCCATCAGCAGGTAGTAGGGATCCACATCAAACCGACTGATCAGTGGGTGATCAGCTCTGGCCTGCTCCCAGAGATCACGAAGGCGCAGGTCGTGGCTCCAGAAGCGAGCAGTGAGCAGTTCGAACACACTGAGCTTCACGCCAGTGCGGTTGAGCGTTTCGAAGATCGTGCAGAGAGCCGCTGGCTCCGTTTCAGCGGAAAGGGTGACAACTGGAAAGTCGTAGCGCTCGAAGGCATCGATCCAGTCGCCGCGGATCTTGAGGAGCTGCTGCTGGAGCTGGTCGCGCCCTTCTGCGGGGCGGGTGGCCACCACCATGAGCATCCAGTTGAGATAGGCACCCGTGCCGCCCTTCAAGACGGCCAGGGGCAATAGAAGATGCTCAGCCTGGTAGCTGAGTTCTTCTCGCCGCTTGAAGGCGGATCGGGTGATGCGCAGATAGCTGATGGCGTCTTCGAAGTCCTCGCCATCGATCAGCTTCTGGAGGCTGAGGTAGTAGCGATGATCGCCCTTCCCGTAGAAGGCCTGATAGAGGGAGGTGAGTCGCTGCTGGCCATCGAGTACCAGGAAGGTGTGATGTTCGCTAGCGGGGGGAGCCCCCTCGAAGGCACGAGCTGAAAAGACCCGTTCTCGGTCACGCACCCGCAGAATGCTGCCAGCGGGATAGCTGTTGGCGATTGAGACGATCAAGGACTGGGTAGCGCTGGGCTCCCAGACGAAGTCGCGCTGGAAGTCGGGCAACACCATGTCGCCTGCTTCAACGAGGGCGAGCAGATCAAGGAGGCGCTTGGGGTTGGTGTCTTCGTAGATGGTCATGCTGAAGCGCTCTGCTTCTCGAAGAAGGCCCAAGACACCCGATAATCCTCCACTCGATCACAGCGATCAAACGGTGCCTCATAGGTGATCGTGCGCTCGACAGGCCCACCGGGAAGGGTGTCATCGAGGATGGTGCGGGAGACAGTACCAGAGGTCATCTCCTGGATGTCTTCCCAGCCGGTGGTCTTGTTGAGGCCACGGCCTGAACCTTTACGCGGGAAGCCGACGCCGGTGAGGCCCTTGCTGGCGGTGAACACAATGCGGCCGTTGCTGTCGTACCAGGTGTCGCGTTCGTATTGCTGCATCACCGGGAACTGCACGCGGTAGATGGTGATCAGTTCTTCGAGGGTGAGGCCGAGGGCCTGGGCCACCAGCACATCGATCTCCACCAGGGCCTGGCGGCGGGCGTAATCGGTGCGCAAGGCGCAGTCGCGCTGCCAGGTGGGGGTGAGGTTGGTGAAGAACTCGTTGGGGAGGCGGGGATCCTGTTTGGCCCAGCGTTGCTGGCGGAAGGCATCCTTCCAGCATTCGCTCCAGAGATCGGCGTAGTGGGTGGTGAGGCAGTTGAGGATCAGCGCTCTGAGAGATGAACGACTATCAAGATTAGGGCTTGGTAGTCTACTGGCGACGTCATCTAGGTAGTTGGTTTTTCCAGTTGACTTGACATAGAAGTCGGCGACTAGGGACGCCTTGATGGCAGCAAATAAAGTTAAAATAGACTTAGATTTAAAGGTATGGGAAAGACAGCCATGAATGTGGCCTTTCCCCGGTGCCTGAAGCGATGAGATAAGAGTTCGCTCATTAGCTGGCGCCAGCATTTTCCGGCTCATCAACCGATAAAATCCTGTAACAGATGGCTTGCTCCCCCACGGCACCCGCGGAGTGCGGGAGTCGTATTCGGAAGGCGACACATTTGGACGGTAATTAGTGCGGGGCAGATAATCCTCTGGCAGGGCTGTGAGATCAACGCAATCGTAATGACTGTTGAGCGAGCAGACTGATCGTGGTGTTTTGTTGAAAGGGCGCCCAACATAGAAATGTGGGCCGGAGAGCACCAGCTCTGAGGGATGCTCGGGGAAGCCAGTGTCGCGCCGGATCGTGCCGTCTTTCTGGGCATTGGTCTCGTGCCACATCTCCAGCGCGATGTATTCACCCTGGAGATCACCAAGCCGCCTTGGTGCTGCCGCGAATTTCTCCAGAACACTCTGCAGCTGCTGGGAGTGCAGTGCTGGCAAACGGGCCTGGCGAGCAGGCGTCCCTGGCTCGTCGTAGAGCTGGGCAAACAATTCCAGGGCCCTTTCGCCTACCGGAATCATTCGTTGGCGATGACCCGTCACGTTCCATTGGTTGCTATCTGTCTTGATTCCTCCTATGGCACCACTGCCATCATGAGCAAAGCATGCATCTATAGTATTTGCTCGAAATAGATTGGCAAGATGGATGAAGCTCGGCTGCCGAACATGCCCATATACATTGATGCTGAACTTTGTGTTGTGATGCACTTCTGCAAAAACCGAAAGCTGATTTTCAAACTGGAAGTGATTCCGCAGCCGCCCATACAGCACCTCCCGCAGCTCCCCACCCTTCGGGTCGTCATAGACCCCTTCCGGGTGAAGGAATCCCTGCACCCCCTGCGATGACGCCACCCGCCAAGACTGTGGCAGGAAGCACTTGAATAGATTCGTCTGGCTCCCCTTGAGCAGCGGATAGTTGGCCACGGCATTGAGAAACGCCTGACTTCCGTTCTGCCCCTCAAACTCCTCCAGATAGGCCGCCTGCAGATCTGGATGGGCCTCAAACGCCTCCTTGCGTCGATTCGCCAGCTCGCTGGCGCTCACCTTGCGGATCAGCACCATCGGGTCGGCATCGCCGATCACGCCTTTCTCTTCCCACTCCACCTTCAGCCAGGGCGGGTTGCCCACGATCAGATCGAAGCCACCGCCTGCCAGCAGATCGGCGAATTCCAGATCCCAGTGCAGTGGCCGTATGCGTTCACTAACCGCTTGCACCTGGCGGAGGCGTTCGAAGTCTTCGAGCAGCTTGTTCACATTCACGAAGCCGTGTTGGTCGCTGAAGTCCACCGCCAGCTGTTTCGGTTGCGTATCTGCAAACATGTTCATCTGGCCCGATTCAGGCGTGATCCCCTGCTCCAGGTCGCCCAGGATCATGCTCAGCTCCATCAGCCACTCATCGCGGCTTGGCAGTAGTCCCGCCTGGCGGATCGGCCAAAACCACAGCGCCACCCAGTAGTCCATCGCCCACTTCAGCCGCAGGCGGGCGTTGGTGTTGGCCACATCGCGGCCCAGCACCTCCTGCTCCTGGATGCGGTCCTTCAGACGCAAGGGCGTCCAGGCTCCCTCTTGGGTTCCGGTGGGGTCTTCCCAGACCGGTAGTGGGTCGGTGGTGCGCTCGCGCAGGGCCGTCTGGTCGTGGGCCCATTTCTTCCAGAGTCCATCCACCAGCTGGCTCAGCCGCAGCAGGTGGTCGATCTGGGCCTCAGTGAACGCCTCACCCACAAACGCCTTGTTCCAGCGCTTGCAGCGCTCAATCGCTTCGGGTTCCAGCTCCTTGATCACCTTGTCGGCATAGGCCGCCATGCCTGGATCGGGCAGCAGGAAGTGGAAGATCGCGTCGGCCGGCAGCGCCGCATCCCAGGCAAGCTCCTCTGGTGCTTGTTCATGCCAGAGCTTGCTGGGCTTCGCCTTGCGGCCGGTACCGGTGGGCAGCTGGCTCACCCTGTAGATCTGCCGCCGCGCGCCGATCAGTGAGTTGCCGCACACCAGCTGCTGGCTGAACCAGGGCACGAACGCCCGCCCCTGCTCCGGCGCAAAGATGCTGTTGAGCCACAGGCTCACCTCGGCCAGCTCCACTGCCACCGGGTTGAGATCCACGCCGAACACGTTCTGGTCGGCCAAGCGCATCTTGACCTTCTGCAGCTCCTGCTGGAAGCGCTCGTGGGGGATGCTCTTGCCGGTTTCCTGCTGGCGCCGCTCCAGGTAGGACAGGGCCAGCTGGTTCACCAGCTCATTGAGATAGGCGGCCGATCCCATCGCCATCTCCAGAAGCTTCAGCTGCAGGATGTCGGCGGCGCTCTTGCCCACCAGCGCTTCTTTGAGCGTGTACTTGATCTGGCAGCTGGTGAGCACCTCCGGCGTGTAGTAGCTGGCGCTCTTCTGCCGGTCGCGGCCGGCCAGGCGGTAGATGAAGCTGCCCTTCTCGTACTTCTTGGGTTGGCCGGTGGTGGGATCGGGCACGATCTCCTCGGTCTTGTAGGCCTTGAGCTGCTCGGCGGTCACGAAGTAGCCAACCTCCAGTTCGTCGTGTTGCTGGCCGCTGGCCTTGGTGGTTGCCTGATCGCTGCTGCCGTCGTCGCCATCGAGCTCATCCTCATCACTGGCGGAAGCTTTGGCTTTCTTCGGGGCGGGCTGCACCTCGTAGAGGTCTTTCTCGGCGAAGAACCCGCGGAAGCTGAGCAGGGCCTCATAGACCGCTCCCAGCTGGTTGATGCCGAGCTGGGAGTAGCTCACCCGGCCGCGTCGCTTGCCCTTGCCCTCCTTGGTGAGCGACATCAGCTCGATCACCTCGCGCAGCACCCCATTGCGGAAACGCACCTTGGGCCACCGTTTGTCGCCCTTCTCGTCTTTGACCAGCCCGTTGAGGATCGGCAGCCGCTCCGGATCGAACAGGTGGGAGCGCAGCGGCACCACCCGGAAGGTTTCGTGGATCACCTCGCTGGTGCCCTCCAGATCGGGCTGCACGGCCTCCTGATCTCCCTTCTTCGGGTAGCCCTCCCAGATCATCTGGAACAGCCGATCCAGCGACTCGCTGATGTAGGTGCCCTCGCGGTCTTCCTCCGTGGCCAGTTCGGCGGACTCCAGATCCCGCAGGCTCTCGAGGCTGTAGCCGAGCCGGAACACGTCGTTGCCCATCGGCGCGTAGCCCAGCTCCTGGTGGCGGCTCTCGATGAAGAACAGGAACAGCAGCCGGTACATGAAGCGCAGCAGCTCCAGTGTCAGCCGCTGCGGATCCAGCCGCTCCTCGTAGACGCCCTTCTTCTGGGCCTTGATGAAGGCCACCACCTCATTACCCAGCAGCTCAATCGAGCGGCGCAGGGCGTACTTGAGATCAGTGGAGACTTCGTAGGCGTGCTTGTGGCTGTTCTCATCCAGCTCATCGAGCAGCGGCGTACCGCCTTCGCTCGGGCAAGTGTGCTCCCGATGAAGCAACGTGGCCGCGGCCAGCAGGGCATCGGGGTTGTTCTCCCCCAGCAAGGTTTCCAGCTCGAAGCGCAGCAGCCGTGAAGCGGCCCACTTCTGGCGATCGATCAGCAGCAGCTGGTCGCGGCTCACCGCCAGCACCCAACGCGGCGGGGTCTCCTGGCCGAACACCCGCTCGCTGATCAGCTCCTGCCAGGTTTCGCAGGGTTGGCCGTCCATGCCAAGCACCACCTTGCCGTCTGTGATGTCGGCGACTTGAGTGGCCCAGCTGGTGGCAATGGTGAGATCAAGCGGGTCGGCTGCCTCATCGCTGGGGTTGAAGCACTCCACAACCCACAGCCAGGGGTCGCCTTTGGCATTACGCACCTCCGCCAGCAGTGGCACCTGATAGGCATCCCCGCCGATCAGAACCGGCTCGGCCTTGGGGGCATAGGGATAGCCGAGGGCCTCGAGCAGCGGCTGGAAGAACAGCTCTCGCTGCAACCTGAGCCGCTCGGCGGGGTCACTGGTGATTCCCTGCTCCGCTTCCCGCAGCTTCTGCCAGGGTTTGCGCAGGGCCTTGAAGCGTTGCTCGGGGGTAGTGATCTCAGCGGTGGGGTGTGCCTCCAGCTCGGCCTTGGCCTGGTCGGTCCAGCGCTCGCGCACCTTCTTGATGTCGCTCGTGAGCACGCTCTCGAGGTAGTGGGCGGAATAGAACTCGTTGGCGTTGCTGATGCCGGGTAGTGCCATTGGTTCAACCCTCGCGGTGCAGCACGGCTACCAACTTGAGGTAAGGCGCCGGTTCGATTGTCATCACCTCTTCCACGAAACGCTCGTGATCCTGGAAGCACACATCGATGGCCTTCATTCGTTCATGCCGTTTCTTGTCTTTCACCTGTTGGCGGCTCTTGTCGGCGTCGTAAGCCAGCTCCAGCTGCTTCACCTGCCGCCCTCGCAAACGCCGCAGGCGCTGCCGCTGGGCCTCCAGCTCCGGCTGCATGCGCTGTTTCCACTGCTCACGGCATTCCAGCAGGTACTGGTGGGCCGCATCCACGGCCACCTTGCGCTGCTGCTTGAGGGAGTCGGCGATGGCCGCTCCAGGGTTCGCGTAGCTGTGGCGTCCCAGCTTCAGCCGCTCGGCCACGGCCTGGAATGGCTCCACCGCCGCCACCCGCAAGCCACTGCCCGCAAAGCGCACGGCCACCCACTCCTGCACCACCGGCACACCACGCTGGTTGGGGATCGTGCCCTGCAGCACCATCACCACCTCACCCGGCTCGAGCCCTTCGCTGAGCTGCAGCACCGGCGCCTGGTGGCGGGAGAAAGCGATCTGGCCGCGGTCAGCCAGCCAGTCGACCAGCGGGTGCAGATCCCAGAGGTATTCCAGTTCCGGCCAGGAGCTGTCCTGCCGGCGGGCCTGTTCCAGGGAGCGCTGCAGGGCTTCCGGATCGGTGCTGAGCGCCAGGCGCTGGCCACGTGGCGGCTGCAGCTCGCGGGGGTAGCGGTCGTAGCGACGTTGCAGATCCTTCGGTGGGGTGAGCTCGAGGCGCTCCTCCGCCGGATAAGGCTTGAGATCGAGCGTTTCGCCGCGGCGCTCCATCTGCTCGCTCACCGCCTCCAGAGAGCGCTCCACATAGCTCCAGAGGCTTGGGAACAGGCTGAAGGCTTGGCTGCGCTGGACTGCCGGGACGGGCTCATCAGGCATGACTTCACCAGCGGAGGTGTTCCCCCCATCACTGCTGCCGAACAGCGCATCGAACAGACCATCACCGGCGGATGCCTCCAGATAGGGCGCTGCGTTGGCATCCATCCGCGCTTCCAGTCCAGAGGCGTCGCCAGCTTCAACCGCTTGCTCAATCACGATCTCTTCCGCCGCCGGATCAAAGACCCGCAGGAACACCGAGGGATCGCCGATGTTCTGCTGGGCCTGCGCATCTTTCCTGATCAGCACCCGCAGAATCTTCTCGGTGTCGCCCATGCCTTCGCTGCGGGAGGCCGTGAGCAGGTAGCGGATCTGGGGTTGCTGCGGCTGGCCATAGCGATCGATGCGGCCATTGCGCTGCTGCAGGGTCATCAGCGACCAGGGGATGTCGAAGTGCACGAGCCGATGGCTCAGGTAGTGCAGGTTCAGGCCTTCTGAGGCCACTTCGGTCGCCACCAGGATCCGCACCGCCTCCTTCTCCTGGGCGAACTGCTCCACCACCTGCGTCTGCTCAACATCGGGCATAGCCCCATCCAGCTGAACCACGGCGCCCTTCGGCAGGCCCAGGTCCTGGGAGAGGTGTTCCACCAGGAAGCGCTGGCTTTCGCGCCGCCCCGTGAAGATCACCAGCCGGTCCTTCGGGTCCTTGCCCTTCCAGCTCCAATCGGTGCGGATCAGCTGCAGCAGGCGCTGGTACTTGGAGAAATCTTCGGCGCCGATCGCCACCAGCAGGGGTTCCAGGGGCTCCAGGGCTGCGATATCAGCTGGAGCCGGCGTGGTCCCAGCCCGCAGCCTCTTAAGGCGATTGCGCACCGTTTCCAGCGCCGCCATCGGGCTCGAGAGCATGCTCTTGGCCAGGGTGGTGCGGAACAGCTGGCCCGCCTTGGCCTTGGCATCGGTGTCAGGCAGCTTCAGATCAGCCAGCAGGGCGAAGACCCGCTCTTCCCGCTCGCTCGCCTGGCACTCCACGTCCATGCTCTCCCGCTCCTTGACGGTCTTGCGCAGATCGGCGATCACGTCCTTACGGAAGCGCCGCACGTAGAGGTCCTTGATGTCGTCCTTGGTGTAGTGGCTCGGGTCGGCGATCGCCGTGGCATCGAGCATGTTCATCAAGCTGGCGAAGCTCCTTGAGCTGCCGTCGTGGGGGGTGGCCGACAGCAGGATCAGCGTGTCGGAACGGGTGGCCAGTCGCTTCGCCAAGCGGGCCCGTTGCGAATTCTGCGCCGAACTCTTGCCGCGTTCGGCCACGTTCTGGCATTCATCGATCACGATGATGTCCCAGCTGGCGCTATCGAGGTAGTAGCGGTATTCGCGGTCGTTCTTGAGCGTGTCCACCGACACGATCGCCTTGTCGTAGTAGTGGAAAGGGTTCTGGTTGGTGGGGATCTGCTCGCGAATCCGCTGGATCCCCACCGAATCGAGGCGCACCAGGGGGATCGAGAAGCGTGTCCAGAACTCCTTCTGGAACTGAACCAGCATGCTCTTGGTGGTGACGACCAGGAGCCGCTTGCCCCGGCCGCGGCGGATCAGCTCGCTGCAGAGGATGCCGCACTCCAGCGTCTTGCCGAGCCCCACCGCATCGGCAATCAACAGCCGCTGCCGCGGCATCGCCAGGGCCTTGGCGGCCGGCTGCAGCTGGAAGTCCATCACGTCCATCGCCGCCCGATGGCCCACTACCAGCGAGCCGTCGGTGGGCACCGTGCGGCGCAGATGGGCCTCGATGAACAGAAGGCTGTCGCGGTACTGAGGGGAAGGATCAGCCACCAGCTCGGTGTCTTCCGGCTGCAGCACCTTGAAGCTGCCGGCCGCCTGCTCCACCTCCACGATGAAGCGAGCCTCCTTCTCCCGCAGGAAGGCCGAGACCCCCACCACATCCACCACCTGCTTGCCATCGGAGCTGCGGCCCAGGCTGCGCACCATCCACTCGGCGCTGCGGCACTCGATGCGGGCTCCGGGGGCGAGGACGGCGGCGCTCATGGCTGGGTTTCGAGGGGATTGGACACGATGTCTTCCAGGGCCTCCACGTAGATCTTCAACCGGCTGACCAGCCAAGCAGCAAGGTCAGGCCAGGTGGAGGGGTCGCGGGCGTTGGCTTCCAGAGATTGCGTCAGCCCATAGCCCTCGCTGTCGGAGATGGGAACGCCCAGGCGCTTCTCAAGCTCATCTTGATGGGAAAGGAGCAATTGCTTGGACTCCTCCAGCTCCTGTCCCCTCCTACCGCGAACAAAGATGCCGCAGCGATACACGGAGATATAGGTCACAACAACCAAGGAGCTGTTCTTCAGCGGATACCAACGTGAGCTGGCCGCATCGGCGGGTCCCCAGGCCTTCTGGTCGGGATAGAGCTCCAGCAGGTGACTCCAGAAGGCCAGTCGGAACTGGCCAAGATCAGAGAGCTCACCCGTCTTGGAAGCCACCTGCTGCTGGAGCTGCCGGTCCCAGCCGTTTGGCTTCGCCACCACTTCGAACAGGGGAGCGATGGCTGAATCGCCGATCCGCACCGCCTTCACCTGCACGGCAAAGAACGCGAAGGGATCAACGGTGTGATCGTTCAACCAGTTGATCGCCGAGAGATGGGGGTCACGGAAGTCGCTGGCAATCCAGATGATCACCTGGGCCTCCAGACCAGCCAAATAGGTGAGGATCTGGCCCAGGTGGTTGTGATCGGTCTGTTCCAGTTGGTTCTCGATCAGCACCAGGGAGCCGTCCTGGGGGTTGCGGGCCAGCAGATCGGCTGAGAACGAGCCCACGCTCACCTCCTGGCCCTCCAGTTCCAGGGGAATCCCCAGGGCGGCCGAAAGGCGGTTCAGGTTCTCTGCCAGCCAAGGGGTGAAGCTATGGGCCTCATGGGCCCAGGCTTGCCGGAGATCCACGGTCTCCAGCTGGCCAAGGCAGGGAAGCTCCTTCATGGCTCGAATGCTGGCCCCTGTATGGAAGGAAGCTAGTTGGAGTCTGCGTTCTTCGCCGGTCTTCTTGAGGGAATGTCTTGTCGGGGGGGGGCCTGCAGTCCCTGGAACACAGTCCATCATCAGTGCCTCTGCAGACGGCCTGAAGACCACTCCGGTGCGACGGCGGCAGTAGAGCTCCAGCAGCCCAGATCGACCCATCCGCCACCCCAGTGAGCAAGATCACCAACCTCAGAGAGCCAGCTCACCACTGCGGCCGCTCCTCCGAATGATGGTGATGGGGTCCCCGAAACAGACCCATGACCAACACCAGCCAAGCCCGTCGCCGTTCCCTCGCCCTCGGCGTCCTGCTCGTGATCATGACCGCCACGACCAGCCCAGCGCACGCTGTTCAGAAGCAACGCAGCGTCTTCTCCGGTGTAGCCAGCTCGGTCTGCACCGCCGTCATGTGGGCCACGGGCCAGTCGCCCGATACGGCCTACGCCTGGTGCCAGTGATCCATGGCTGATCGCGAGGCGGACGAAAGCCGGTTGATCCGCGAGGAGCAGAACCTGGTCGCCCAAAGGGGGCCGTAGCCCCCGCGGGCGGCCGGTGGGGCCGATCAAGCCCCCATCAACTGCCCATCTTTGGCGGGTGCCTGGAACTCGACTTCGGCATCGAGGCAGGCCTCGAGCGCGGCATCGATCTCACCGGTGCGGGCCAGGAACTGCTCCATGGCCGGCAGCAGCTCCTCTTCCAGGAGGGCGATTTCTTCCTCACCGTAGGGATGGTTGATCCAGGTGCGTGCGATCGGCTTGCTCTGGTGCATGCGCAGGATCCAGAACAGGGCCCTGTAGCAGGACTCGACCAGGGCGACGGGATCTTCCCGGGTGAGGGCATCAAGAGAGGCAGACATGGGCGCAGGCGCCTGTGGCGCTGTGACGGGGCGCCCCACGCACCGCCGGGAAGGCAAGGGGCGGCGACCGCGCAGCGGCCTCGGCGCCTTGCGCAGCCCTTGCCCCCGGCGGACAGATCCAGAAAGGGGGTGACCTGGGCATGGTTGATCACGCCCTTCTGGCCTGCTCTCAGATTTGCTGATCGGGAGGCCTGGAATTCGCACCAGGCCCAGCTCAAGGAAGAAGTTTCAGACACTGGCCGTGACTTTATGAGCCCAAAACGTCTACCGGCGACTGACCATCGGCAATCCGGCGAAGCTGGTCGTCGGTCATAGCTCTGAGCTGCCGTGTGATGTCCACGGCCTCGTCTTCATTGATGACCTGCACGCGGTCAGAGCGCCTGCCGCGTGTCTTCTCGAACCAGATGATCGCGCTGAGATCACCTGCGTTGACCCTGTCCCAGAGCTTCTTGCCGGCAACAGCGAGACCATTGGCGCGCCCCTTTTTAAGGGCTGCAATAACCATTGGTTTGTGCAGCCAGCTGTAGAGGGTTCGCTCGCTGACACCAACCAGGCAAGCGATCTCAGCGTTGGCCAGCCCGATGGCTGCGAACTGCTCGATCTGGTGCAAGTCGCGCGGAGTAATGGTGAGCCGTGGCCGACCACCGCGGCCTTTGCTCACCGGGGTAGTTGCACGTAACGCATCAAGCTGCTTGGCCATTGCGCACCTCAGGCAGCGGTCGAAGTCAATGCATTATCGGACGGATGGCCCTCTGGTGTCGCATGCAGAATCAAGGGATGCGTATGCCAGCGGATCCGCTGCGGTTGAGAGGTAGCTGCAGTCCCGGGCGTCGATGGTGTCGATCTAGCTGATGATGGTGCTCATGGGGTTGTCTCCAAGGCGTGGGGATGGATCAATCACCGCACCGTCGAAGGAATTGGCGAGGGATCGGGTGGCTTACTCAAGCTATGGCGTCCGGATCGCCGATTGCGCAAGCAGAGCCACCTCCAAATGATCGCGGCCCTTCTCAAGCGGATCAACCACTTGGGCTGGCGCGCCTGCCGAATCGACGCCCCCTGTATCGAGTGGATGGGGCTTGGAAGGGTGCATCAGGCCGCCCCTCGCAGTTGCCGCCGCGAGGTGGTGGAACTCAGCACGATGCGACGGCGCTCGATCTGGTGCGACTCACCATTAGGGGCGACGCAGAGCACCGGCACGGTGGGGCCGTCCCCCTTCGGCATCGACCCAGGCAGGCTCCATCCGGGCTCCCCATCGACCGTGATGGGTGTTCCAACGGGGGGATCGGGAACGGCAACGAGCTCTGGAACGACATCAGGAACGGCAGCGACATGGCGAAAACCCAGTGGGGGCACGGGTGGAACGGCAGGAACGGGAAATTTCGACTTATCAGCGCTATGGGAATGTTTTCCTTCTGGTGGCGATTGTGATTCGTCAATTGGCAGCTTTTTCAGTTTTGCCGTTCCCAGAGCACTTGCCGTGCCCAGACTGGGTTCTTGCCGTTCCCGTGCCGTTCCGCTGCCGTTCCCTACCGTTCCCGTTCCGTTCTCCTCCATTCCTGAATAATCAGGTTCAGAGAAAGATTGATTGAGAAGGGCGAAGCGGATCAGGCCAGGGCTGTCCTCGTCATCGCCCAACGTCCGGAACCGGACGCATGGCAGGACCGATCCCATACCTCGAACTCGGTAGGGCGTGTCGTTGAACTGTCCTTCCGGCAGCGCCAGGCCCAGCGAGTCGCGCAGTGTCGAGACCAGTCGCGTCTTGAAGTTCTTGCTCGCCAGCGGTTTGAGCTCCTGGCCCATCAGTTCCCGCCGGTAATGAGGGAACAGGAAGTTCTCGGGCTCATCAGTGGAGGCACCAATACGAGCGGCAAGGGCTCCGACAGCCTTCGGATCCCAGACCAGGTAGTCATCGGCCCATGCCAGCAGCGGATCGGTCTCGAGCAGGGCGCGGTAGGCGTTGTCGATACGCTCGACAGAGCAATGATCCCGTGCCAGCACCGTGCGGGCATCGGCGTCAGGCATGGCCAGCACCCAGGCCATGAAGCCAGACAGGAAAGGTGCGAGCTCACCGCTCCAGCCGCTTGCAGTGCGCTCCAGCATCGGGCGCTGATCGGCTGGCTTGACAATCCGATCCGCAAAGACCGCACGGCGGCGATTCAGCACGGCGGAGCTCGCATCCGAGGGCTGCACCAAGCCGTTCCCGATCAGCACCGCGACTCCACCGAAGGTGAAATCACAATCTGCGTTTGATCCCTTGAGCTCGGCCCGGATCCGATCACCACCCGTGAGGGCTTTCAAGGTCTCCAAAGGACCGTGGTAGCGATGTGATTCGTTGAAGATCGCTAACCGCCTTCCGGCCAACTTGCGCGTCTCGAATCGGCTGCTTTCGGCCTCAAGCTTGCCGAGATCCATTGATGCCGTATTCCGCTCCCCCGCCAGGGCGATCAGCAGGTTCCCCACCACGGACTTGCCGGTATCACCGCTGCCGGTGATCTCGAGAAAGGGCTTCAACCGTTCGCCTTGCACGATGGCGCGCGCGAAGGCACGAACGATCTGAACATCGGTCTCGGATCCCAGCGTGTCGCGCAGGAACTGAACGATCGGCTCAGCGCTGGCGCGCGGGTTCCAGTCGTAGGGCAGGCTCGAGCGGTTGCCATGCTCCCGGTCATGCTCCACCAGAGCCCGGTCTGAGAGCCTCAGGCAGCCATTCCGCAGCGGGATAAGGCCCTCCATAGGAACCGGTGGCAGGGCGCCCACCGTGGCCCGGAAATAGGCCTGCAGCGAGCGGATCGTGCGGAGCTCACGGTTTTCCCAGCCCTGCATGTCCAGGAAGTGGTGCAGTGCCTCGGTCACAGCGTCGTTCCCGACCACTTCTTCCCAGTGGGTGCCGGTCCAGCGCAACCAGCGGTCAGACGCCAGCGGATCCGCCCGCCAGTTAGGTCCGACCATCCCCACCACATAGACCGCGCGGCCGTGGGTGTTCTGCGGCTCGGGATTGAGAGCCCAGGAGATTCCGTTCCTAGTGGTCTTGAAGGGGCTGCGAGCGATGGCTGCGATCTTGTGGAAGACCTCGGCGCCATGCCGGTGGATCAGGTCATCGAGGCCCAGCCGCTTGCCGTCGAGGCCATGCGGCAGCACCTCGATCAATACGTGAGCACCGCGCTCCTGCAGGAACCGGGCCAGCTTCTGCAGCTCTGCAGCCACCTGCGGTTTGCGCAGGTCGCTGTCGAAGCACAACCGCACTTCACGACCCTGCAGGGGAATGTCATCCCAGTCGGTCAGCGGCCTGGATTCGTCGTCCGGCCCCTGGCCGTCGTAGCGGTCGCGCCAGCTGCTGACACCGCCTAGCCCGATGGTCAGGCGGGCAGAGTCGTGGACGTTTGCGGCAGCGGTCTTGGCCTCGCCTTCGGTGATCCGCAGGGGGGTGAAGCGGTCCCGTAGACGCTGCTCGTAGTTACCTGCTGCGATGGCCAGCGGGCTGTGGAAGAGGCGGCAGCCTTGGCCTTTGGGGCTCCGGTACTTGCCGCCCTTGGGGTTGGCATTGATTTCGGCCTGGCTCAGCCTTTCCCGTATGAAGGGCTTCCCGTCGTGGCCAGTCTCGGGAGTGCCGTCAGGCCGCAGATACGGGATCTGGAGCCTGCCGGTATGCAGGCTGCTCCAGCCCAGCGCATCAATTTGCTGATCCGTGAGCGCCGACTGGCGCAGTTTGTCGCGGTGCTCAGGAGACAGACTCACAGCACCACCTCCTGCAAGCGGTAGTAGTTGAAGGTGATCTGATCGACGCGACAGCTGATGGACTGTTGTGAGTCAGGCCTGGGAATTCCTTGCGTTTGCATCGCTCAGGCCCTCCGAGGCTGAGCGATCCGCACCGCTCTCTTGCCTGCAGGGGAGCAAGCCTGCAGTTCAAGGTCTGCGCGGGAGAAGACCTCTACCGCTGCGGGGTCAAGCCGCTTGAAGCCCGTGAAGGCTTGGTCGCAGTTGAGGCGGTGCCATTGCAGTGGTGCGCGCGTGGTCAATCCACCTCGCCGGAAGTCAATGCCTTCTCGGAACGGTGAATGCTCTGACCCGCGAAGGCGAAGCAGAGTCTTGGAGTGCAACCCCAGCTGTGCTGCCATTTCGGCAGTCGTCAGCCACATACGGGGGCAGGGGTCCGCCATGGGAGATAAGCGGGTACGTAACAGCTTTCCTGCCCTCTCCGGGGAACTCGGAGTCCGCGTAGACCTGGCTGCCCAAAAAGCCATGGCAGCAGGGGCTTGGCGGATTCTCCTTATGGGTCGAAGCCTCTCCGCTCGCGCCGGCAAGAAATCCTTTTCTCGACGGGGAGCCGCCCATCCGCTGCGTTCGCGAATGCCGCTGCTGGCGTGAGGTCCAGAGGCCAGGTGGTCTTCAGGGGGGGGGGTTGCGTTGTGGTGCCTTTTCTGATCCTGGTGATGCACGACACGATGCCCCTGAGTGGGCAAACCCAACGTGCACTGCGCCGGGTCATTCCTGTCCTGCGGCGGCTCGGATAGACCTTCGTACCGCTGGCGGAACTGCTCAATTCCAAGTAACCGCGGCGGCAGGAGGGTTCAGCGCAGAGCCAGATGCCACCTCGCGCAAAGGGGCACAAGTCCGGCACCTTCCAGCGCAGCCGAGCGGCTGGTGAATGGAGAAGAGCACGGCTGTAGCGCCGCTAGGGCAAAGACCGTTCGCCATGGAGACGGAGGTCGCCAAGCCGCTCCAAGCGCTAACCCCCACCCACCTTTGGTCACGCCTTTGGTCACGGATGGAAATCATGGGGGCATCAACCACCCAAAAACCCAGTCCCCACCTACTAAAAAGGGCCCTTCCAGGCCCCATGGGTCATTTGGGTGATAAGGCTGACCTCACCCCATCTCCCTTAGAGATGTCAGGCAGCCACAGGGGCAGCTTGACGGGAGAAACGAACGATGTTGTTCGCTGTTACGGGTTTGCTCTTACCGAGCAGGCTTCAGTCACCCTCCTCATACCCCGTCGAAACCATTGCAGCCCCGGGACGTGCCCGGATCCCGGCAAGCAGCCAGAACGAAGAAGGCGAATGGAGCTGAGCGGAATCGAACCGCTGTCCGAAGCACTGGTGTGGATCACCTAGTCCGGCCGAAACCGGACTCATTCATTGTGGCAGCACAGCGACGTCCGCAGGGGGCACCAACGCCGTGGGCATCACCGAACCCATCCAGGGGACAACCGCCCCTGGCGGAACCCAGCCCGGCGGCAGCTTCGCCGCCACAGCGGTGGTGCCTCCTGGGCTTGAGCAGCCCGCCGCTGCTGAGCTGAGCGCCCTCGGGGCCACGGACGTTCAGCCCCTGCAGCGGGCGGTGGCGCTGCGCTGCGACCTGGCGACCTTGTACCGCCTACACCTGCAGGCTCGGCTGCCCTTCCGGATCCTGCGGGAGCTGGCCCGGTTTCCCTGCCGCAGCCGCGAGGATCTTTACCGCGGGGTGCAGCAAGCCGCCGACTGGGCCCTCTGGTTGCCGCCCGATTGCCGCTTTCGGGTTGATGCCAGTGGCCGCGCCCCGGGGCTGAGCCACAGCCACTACAGCGCTTTGGAGGTGAAGAACGCCCTGGTGGACTGGCAGCGCCAGCACTGGGGCGAGCGCTCAACCGTGGACCTGGAAACGCCCGACCTCAGCTTTCACCTCCATCTCGGTCGGGGCCGCGGCGGGCCCGAGGCGGTGCTGAGCCTGGAGGGCAGCGGCGGCAGCCTGCACCGCCGCGGCTACCGGGCCGCCATGGGCCTGGCCCCGCTCAAGGAAAACCTCGCCGCCGGGCTGATCAGCTTCACCGGCTGGGATGGCCGTGTGCCCCTGGCCGATCCCCTCTGCGGCAGTGGCACCCTGCTGATCGAGGCCGCCTGTCTCGCCCTGGGCCGGGCGCCCGGCCTGAGCGGGCCGGGACGGCCACCGCGCCGCTTCGCCCTGCAGGGCTGGCCCGACTTCCAGCCAGACCTCTGGGAGACGGAGCTGGACCAGGCCAGGGCCCTGCAGCGCGATCACGGGCCCCAGGGGGATCCACTGGCTCCGATCGTGGGGCGGGAGCAGGATCCGAGCGTGCTGGAGCAGGCCCGCACCAACGCCGCTGCCGCCGGTGTGGGCGACTGGCTGGATCTGCAGGCGGGCGACGTCCGCGATTTCAAGCCCCCGGCAGCCGCGGGAGTGCTGGTCTGCAATCCGCCCTACGGCGAACGGATCGGGGAACGGGACGACCTCGAGCAGCTCTACGCCGATCTGGGCACCATGCTGAAGCAGCGGTGCGGCGGCTGGACCCTGTGGCTGCTCAGCGGCAATCCCGAACTGACCGGTGCCCTGCGCATGAAGGCCAGCCGGCGCATCCCGGTGAGCAACGGCGGCATCGATTGCCGCTGGCTCAACTACGACATCCGCTGAGGCGAGATCCGCTGAGGCAAGATCCGCTACCGGCCGAACAGGGCTCGGCCGGTGCGGGTCAGGCCGGCCGTGGTCTGGGGCAGATAGGGGCCCTTGAGCAACTGCCCCCCCACCCGCAGAAACAATCCCGCCACCACCAGATCGATGCTGGCGGCACCGAGGGCGGCCTGGATCCAGCTCCAGCGCAGGGCTCCATGCAGCCACAGCACCAGGGCCAGCTCCGCCGCCACCAGGGCCAGCAGCACCAGGGTGAGCCCACCACTGATCAGCAGCGCACCACCGATCAGGCGGCGCCGTTCCTGATCGACCTCCTGCAGCGCGATGCGCACATGCAGGTCCATCACCGAAGTCAGTAGGGCCCCCACCCGGCCGGCCGCCACCCGGGCCGGGCCGGGTTCCCGTCGTTCCTCCTGCCGCTCCTTCATGCCGAGCGCCGCCCCGAACCGAGCAGCAGACCCACAATCAGGCCCACGCCGGCCGCGATGCCCACCGCCAGCAAGGGCCGCTCCCGCACCGGCTTCTCGATGCGGGGGCGCAGGGTGGCATTGAGATCGTCGAGCAGGCTTTCCAGCTGGCGTTCCAGGGGCTCGATGCGGTCGATCAGATGGCGGCTCTGGTCGCCGGCGACATGCAGCAGGTCTTCCAGCTGGTGATGCACGCCCTCAGCGGTACGGCCGGTCTGCTGGGCGATCACCGCGGCGAGGTCGTCAAGGCTGCCGCGGCTGGCCTCCAGGGTGTGACGCGCCACCTCCGGCCACTGCTTCTGAATGATCGGCAGCAGGGCTTCAAAGCGCTCGCGGAAGCGATCCTGCAACGACCCGGTGGAGCCATCTCGCTCAGCAGCGTTCTGCGTGGCGTTCTCCGATGCGTTGTGCGCTGCATTCTCAGCGGTGTTCTGAGCAGAGGCATCTGCAGCACTCTCAGCGGCGGCCTGAGCATCGGCGGAGTCCCGGTCCATGGCGGCGACGGTGTTCGGGCGGCTCACCCAAGCTAAGGAGTGGACTTGAGCGTGGAACCACCTCCGCTACATTTCGGCTGCTCGGTGGGCGGGCCTGGTGGTTCACATCAATCAGGTCGAGCTGTCTCAGTTCAAATCGTTCGGCGGATCGGTGGCGATCCCGCTCGAACCCGGTTTCACCGTGGTGACCGGCCCGAACGGCTCCGGCAAGAGCAACATTCTCGATGCCGTGCTCTTTTGCCTCGGCCTGGCCAACAGCCGGGGGATGCGGGCCGAACGGCTGCCCGATCTGATCAACAGCGCCGTGCTGCGCCAGGGACGGGCGGCCGAGGCCTGCGTCACCGTGCGCTTCGACCTGGGCGACTGGCAGCCCGATGAGGCGGAGGCCGGCCTCGATCCCCCCGAGGAGGGTCCCTGGATCCAGGCCGGCCAGAAGGCCTGGAGCGTCACCCGCCGCCTGCGGGTGGCCCCCGGTGGCACCTACAGCAGCAGCTACAGCGCCGATGGGGTGACCTGCAACCTGCAGCAGCTCCAGACCCAGCTGCGGCGCCTGCGGGTCGATCCCGACGGCAGCAACGTGGTGATGCAGGGCGATGTGACCCGCATCGTGTCGATGAGTGCCCGGGAGCGGCGCGGCATCATCGACGAGCTGGCCGGTGTGGCCCTGTTCGACACCCGCATCGCCCAGACGCGCGCCAAGCTCGATGAGGTGCAGGAACGCCAGGAGCGTTGCCGCATCGTGGAGCAGGAGCTGCTCCTCTCGCGCCAGAAACTGGAGCGCGACTGCGCCAAGGCCCGCACCTACCAGGAGTTGCGCCAACGGCTGATCACCGGACGGCTGCAGGCCCAGGTGCTGGAAGTGGACGCCGCCAGGCAGCAGCGCGACCAACTGAATCGCCGCCGCGAAGCCCTGGGCCGCCAGCAGATCAGTGATCGCGAAGCCATCGCAACCGCCGAGGCCGAGATCCAGCAGGCAGCCCTGGCCCTGGAGCAGTTGCAGGCGGAGGTGAAAGCCCTCGGGGAAGATCAGCTTCTGTCCGTGCAGGCCGAGCTGGCGGGCCTGGAGGCCAGTGGCCGCGAACTGGCCCGGCAGGCGGAGCGGCACCAGCAGGAGGCCGAAGCCCTGCAGGCGCAACGCCAGAACCTGGCGCAACGCCAGGGCGAGCTGCGGCGGCAGCGGCAGGAGCTGGATGCCGCCGAAGACAGCGCTG
>NZ_JAYGID010000109.1:0-66916 GCF_034931685.1 Synechococcus sp. CCY9202 | reverse complement strand
CGCGGTGCCGGCAATCGCAGCGGCACCTCCCCCCTCGAGCTGGTGGGCAAGCCCATCCGCCGGGATGCAGCTGGCCCCGGTGCGACCGGCGTGACTCGCCCCGGCATGCCGGCCGGCATGCGCAAGCCGATGGCACCGGGCGAGCTGATGCAGTTGCAGAAGCCCAACGCCCGTCCGATCGCAGCCCCACCACGCCGTCCTGAGCGTGGCGAGGTGGCGGCCGGCTCCAGCACTGATCCGGCCCGTCCCACCGCCACTCCGCCGAACGCCCCCCGCCGGCCGGCCTTCCGGCCCGGCATGCCGGCCGGCACCAACCGGCCCCGCCGCCCCGACTGGGACGACAGCGCCAAACTCGAGGCCCTGCGCAGCCGCTCGCCGCAGAAACAGCGGCAGAAGGTTCACATCATCGGCGACAACGATGATGCACTCACCGCCGAAACCGGCGGCTACGCCGGCGAACAGGAAGCGCTGGTTCTGCAGGCCAGCCTGGCCCGCCCGGCCAAGCCGCGCAGCGCCGTCGCCGCCGCGCCCAAGCCCACGGTGGCCGTGCGCAAGCGCAAGAAGGAGACCACCCGCCAGCGCCAGCGCCGCCGCGCCATGGAGCTCCGGGCTGCCCGCGAAGCCAAGGCCCAGCGCCCCGAGATGCTGATCGTGCCGGAGGGCAACCTCACGGTGCAGGAACTGGCCGACCGGCTCGGTGTCGAGAGCTCCGAGATCATCAAGAGCCTCTTCTTCAAGGGGATCAGCGCCACCGTCACTCAGACGCTGGATCTCTCCACCATCGAAACGGTGGCCGAGGAATTCGGCGTTCCGGTGCTGGAAGACGACGTGGAAGCCGCCGCCAAGAAGACGGTGGAGATGATCGAGGCCAGCGATCTGGCCCACCTGATCCGCCGCCCTCCCGTGGTGACGGTGATGGGCCACGTCGACCACGGCAAGACCAGCCTGCTCGATGCCATCCGCAAGACCCGCGTGGCAGCGGGCGAAGCCGGTGGCATCACCCAGCACATCGGTGCCTACCAGGTGGAGATTCCTCACGCCGGCGAGCACCGCCGCATCACCTTCCTCGACACCCCAGGTCACGAGGCCTTCACCGCCATGCGTGCCCGGGGAACCAAGGTGACCGACGTGGCCGTGCTGGTGGTGGCCGCCGATGACGGGGTCCGCCCCCAGACCCTGGAGGCGATCAGCCACGCCCGTGCGGCCGAAGTGCCGATCGTGGTGGCGATCAACAAGATCGACAAGGAAGGTGCATCGCCCGAGCGGGTCAAGCAGGAACTGTCCGGCCAGGATCTGGTGGCGGAAGACTGGGGTGGCAACACCGTGATGGTGCCGGTGAGCGCCATCAAGGGCGAGAACATCGACAAGTTGCTGGAGATGATCCTGTTGGTGACGGAGGTGGAAGACCTCCAGGCCAACCCGGATCGGATGGCCCGCGGCACCGTGATCGAGGCCCACCTCGACAAGGCCAAGGGACCGGTGGCCACCCTGCTGATCCAGAACGGCACCCTGCGGGCCGGCGACGTGCTGGCAGCCGGCCCTGTACTCGGCAAGGTGCGCGCCATGGTGGACGACACCGGCAAGCGGGTGAAGGAGGCGGGTCCCTCCTGTGCGGTGGAGGCCCTGGGCTTCAGTGAAGTCCCCACCGCCGGCGACGAGTTCGAGGTCTATCCCGATGAGAAGACCGCCCGCAGCGTGGTGGGCGATCGGGCGAATGAGGCCCGCGCCACCCGCCTGGCCCAGCAGATGGCCTCCCGCCGGGTCTCCCTGGCGTCCATATCGGGGCAGGTCAGCGAGGGCGAGCTCAAGGAGCTCAACCTGATCCTCAAGGCCGACGTGCAGGGCAGTGTGGAGGCGATCCTCGGATCGCTCGAGCAACTGCCCCAGGACGAGGTCCAGGTGCGGGTGCTGCTTTCGGCACCGGGCGAGATCACCGAAACGGATGTGGACCTGGCGGCCGCCTCCGGCGCCGTGATCGTGGGCTTCAACACCTCCATGGCCTCCGGCGCCAAGCGCGCCGCCGATGCCACCGGCGTGGATGTGCGCGACTACGAGGTGATCTACAAACTCCTCGAAGACATCCAGATGGCCATGGAAGGCCTGCTGGAGCCGGAGCTGGTCGAGGAATCCCTCGGCGAAGCCGAGGTGCGCGCCGTGTTCACGATCGGCAAGAGCGCCGTGGCCGGCTGTTATGTCACCAACGGCAAGCTGCAGCGCAACTGCAAGGTGCGCGTCCACCGCGGCAAGGACAAGGTGTACGAGGGCGACCTCGACTCCCTGCGCCGCAACAAGGACGACGTCAAGGAGGTGGCCACCGGCTTCGAATGCGGCATCGGCTGCGATCGCTTCAACGCCTGGCAGGAAGGCGA
Organism: Synechococcus sp. CCY9202; assembly: GCF_034931685.1. NCBI lineage: Bacteria > Bacillati > Cyanobacteriota > Cyanophyceae > Synechococcales > Synechococcaceae > Synechococcus > Synechococcus sp. CCY9202. Next base: position 64,547 of record NZ_JAYGID010000109.1, on the reverse strand, counting down.
CCGGGTCGAGGCCTACAAGTTCGTCACCCAGCGCCGAACCCTCAGCACCTGATCATCGTGAATCCCCGCAGCGAACCGCTGCTGTGGCTGCAGCTCCTCGGCCTCCCCGCCCTGCCCCTGGAAGCGCTCGTGGTGCTGTTGCTGCTCGGGGGCAGTGATCCAGGCCCTTGGCCGGCCTTGGAGCGTCTGCTCACCTGGGCCATCGGGGTGCTGATGCCGGCGGTGCTGCTCTGGCGCCGGCCTCCGGACGCCTTTTCCCTGCTGCTCGCGCAAGCCCCACTGCGGGCCCGTCGGGATCTGCAGGGGCGCATCAGCCGCCTGCAGGACCATCCGCTGCTGCGGGGGGTCCTGATCGCTGGCGCCGTTGTGGCCCTGCCTCTGCTCTGGTGGCTGGATGGTCACGCCGCCCTGGTGGCTGGCCCACTGGCGTTGCTGGATGCTGATCAGCGGCTGCAGGCTCTGCTGCTGACGATGCCGGTGCTGGCATTGATGCTGTGGCAATGGCAGCAGGTGCTTCAGAGCCTCTGGCTGCTCAGCCGCAGCCCAGCGGCGATCGAGGCCGCAGCACCCTTCAGCCAGGTGGAGCTTGAGGACAGGCGCCTGTGCCTCGGCCTGCCGCTGCTGTTCCTCCCGGATCTGGCCATCTCCCGGCCTGTCTCTGGGGCGGCTCCAGTGGCAGCGGCACCGGCAGGAGCCTCGGAACTAGCTTCAGAGGAAGGGTCTCCAGAGGAGGGGGCTGCAACAGAAGATGCGGCCATGGAAACACCTGGTGGTGAAGCCATCGAGAAAGCTGTTTCAGAGCAGGCTGTCCCTGAGAAGACTGTCCCGGAGAAGGCTGTCCCTGAGACAGCTGAACAGGGTGTCAGCACTCCGGGCGACGCCTCAGCCCCCATGGTTGCGATCGAACCAGAGCAGCGTGGCAAAGATCGCGAAGGCCCCGATCTGGATCAACAGATCGACTGAGGCCACCCCCTCACCACTGGCGCCCCTGAGGGCCATCGTGGCCAGGCCGAGGCTGGCCGAAGCCAGCAGCGCAAACCACAAGGCCCGTCGCAGCCCGCGCCACGGAGTGCGGAGCTCGGTGAGCAACCGTTGGCGCAGGGCGGGATCGAGATCGCGCGAGGGGGAGTCGTCCTGCCTGGATCCCATGAGACGCACCACAACGGGACAACGTTAGGGCGAATGCTAGTTTCAGAGGGTATTGCCGGTGTAGCTCAGCGGTAGAGCAACTGATTCGTAATCAGTAGGTCGCAGGTTCAAATCCAGTCACCGGCTTTTCGCAATTCTCTAGAGATCCTTCTTCCCGAGTCGGGTGGGGATCTCATGTCATCCCTGAATCTGACACTTCGTCGATACCAGCGGCTCTGGCTCGAAGGACGTGTGATTCCTGGAGTGATCAGCAGGTGGGGCTGCCAATGGTCCCGCGTTAGTCTGAGATCCTTGTTCTCTGCCCCAGCCGGCAGCCGCATGATCGAGTTTTGTTCCGGCAACATTCGTGCCGTGAATCCCGAGCGGGCCGTTCTCGAGGCACTGGAACTTGCCTACGGTACCGATCGACCCGATTGTGCCGTGCTCCTGATTCTGGGCGTGGTAGGGCACAATCTTGAGAGTCTCAGTCGGGTGGCGGCGCGGCAATGCCCTGAAGCGAGGATCCTGGCAGCATCCTGTGCGGGGGTTGTTGGACGCGATGGGCCGGGCGAATCGATGCACGACATCGCTGTGATGGGGATCTCTGGAGAGGGCTTTGGAGTCGCCCACGTGGATGGACTGCTCGGCCCCACATCCTTCTCCAAGGGAGTCGAACTGGCTCAAGAGCTTCAGCAGGCAGCACCGCACCCTGTTCGGATGGTGTATCTGCTGGCCTCCGGCATTGACATCGCCAACGACCGCCTGATCGCCGGTATTGAATCCGTGCTCGGCCCGGAGGTTGTGATCTTCGGCGGCACGTCTTCGGATCAGATGCAGGGGGTGAGCAGCCAGCAGGCCGTCGATGGTGAGCTGTTTCAGCATGCGGCCCTCGCTGTGGGGTTCTGGGATCCCGATCTTCAGGTGGTCACCCAGGCCAGTCACGGGTTCGTGGCAGTCGGCAATCCTCTGCGGGTCACCAAGGCGGAGGGCAATCGCATCCTGGAACTGGACGGTCAGCCAGCCTGGCAGGCCTACCTGCAACGCCTTGGCCTGCCTGCCGACGCCACCGAAGCTGACACGATTCCGATTGGCGCCCTGGCGGAACTGCTGCCGGAAAACCTGGCACGGGACTACGGCAATCCCCATATTCTGCGCGTGGTGACCCATCACACCCCGGAAGGGGGGCTTCTTAACGCCACTGACTGTGCCGCAGGCACCGATCTGTGGATCACCGTGCGGGACGAGGAGCGCATCTTCAACGACGTGGACCGGATGCTGGCGGCCATGGCCAGTGCCGCACCTGACGGACACCTGCTGGCCGTATTCCATGCCGATTGCCTGGCCCGTGGTCGCCGCCTCTTTCAGCGCGTGATCAAGGAAGAGCTGATCCATCGCCTGCAGATGCCCTTCCTGCAACAGGGGCAGGTCCCTCCCTGGTTCGGCATGTACGGATTTGGAGAATATGCCCGTTTGGGGCAAGCCAACAGCTATCACAACTACACCACTGCCCTGGCGGCCCTCTATCAACCCGCTCCCGCATGACCCTGGATCTGGCTGCGGCCTACTCACGGCTACAGCAGGAGCTGATATCGGTACGTTCCCGTCTCGACAGGCAGGTTGAGCAGCTCACCCGGCTCAACCGGTTGTCCGACGTCTTGCTGTCCATGGGCCCCCAGCAGCCGAGCATCACGATCCTGGCCGAGGCCTTGGCCGATGTGCTGGATGTAGGGATCGGCGCGGTGTGGATCCTGCCACAAGAGAAGATGGTGGAGAGCATCAGATTCGCCTGCAGCGGTTGCATCCCGGATCAGGACAGGTGGCGCGAACTTGGCCCACAGATCGAGGCCCAGCTTCGGCATCTCAGTCCCCGCAAGGCACGACGGCTGGCGGGATCACAGTCAAGGATGACGACATCCTCCATGGTCCTGCCGGGCCTTGAGCAGGGGGAGGCAATGGCCTGCCGATGCCTCAGCCGCGACGGTCACTGCCATGCCGTGGTCCTGGCAGCGAATCCGGCGATGATCAGCGCCAGCTGCGAGCCCATCAGCGACGATGCCCTTGAAGTGCTGAATCTGATCGCCGAGAAAGTCGGTGCCCATCTTGATCAGGAAAGCGACCGCCTGGTGATCGAAGCGCAGGTGGAGGCGCTGCATGCCTCGGAGACGCGGCTGGAACTGGTCCTCCAAGGAACCAATGACGGTTGGTGGGACTGGGACGTGACCAACGACACCTGCTTCATATCGGCACGCTGGCAGGAAATGCTTGGCTATCCCCGACAGGAGGCTGCCGGTAACTCCGAATTCTGGATCCACCGCCTCCATCCCGGCGATCGCAATGACTTCGAGAAACGGCTGAAACGAGCCCTGGAGGGCGAGATCGACAGTATCGAGGCAGAGTTGAGACTGCGCCATGAAGACGGTTCCTATCTGAGCGTGCTGGCCCGGGGGAAGATCACGCGTGATTGCGAAGGCAAACCAGGCCACTTCGCGGGATCCATCCTTGATCTCTCGGAACGCAAGCGTCACGAGGCGCACGTGCACCGGCTCGACTTCTACGACACGCTGACCCAACTACCGAATCGGCGCCTGCTGGTAGACCGATTGCAGCAACTCGCCAGTGCCTATCCTCGCCTGAATCGATGTCACGGGGTCCTGAAGCTCGACCTGGATCGATTCAAGACCCTCAATGACACCTACGGCCACGCTGCCGGGGACCAGCTGCTCTGCGCTGTGAGCCGCCAGTTGCGTGCTCTTGTGCCCCAGGACAACACCGTGGCCCGCCTGGGAGGAGACGAATTTGTCGTGGTACTCGAAAGACTCGCATCCACGACGGAAGAGGCACGACTCGAAGCCCAGAAGGTCGCCGTAATGATCCTCAAGTCCCTGAATCGAGGCCACCACATCGATATCGGGGTGGTGCACAGCAGCGTCAGCATCGGCATCGCCCTGATGACGGAGCCTGAGCTCAGCGTTGAGACCCTGTTGCAGCAGGCTGGAGTGGCTCTATTCGAAGCCAAGAAACTGGGTCAAAACCAGGTTCAGATGTTTGAACCAGCCATGCAACAACGGATCGTGAACCGTAGTCGACTTGAATCGAAGCTACGCCAAGGGTTTGTTGACGACGAACTACGGGTGAACTACCAGGCGCAGGTTGATGCATTGGGGAGACTATGCGGCATGGAAGCTCTGATGCGCTGGGATCATCAGGGCACAAGCCTCATTTCGCCCTCAGAGTTCATTCCGATCGCCGAGGAGTCTGGTGTCATTCACGCCTTGAGGCGCTGGAGCCTTGAAACTGTTTGCCATCAGATCAGCCGGTGGGGACTGGTCCCCAGCAACAATATCAGGGTAGCCGTCAACATCAGTCCGACCGAGTTTCTCCATCCAGACTTCCCGGACGATCTCATTGCCCTGCTGCGGCAGACAGGCATCCCAGGAAGCCTGCTCAACCTGGAGATCACCGAGGCAACTGTGCTGACCGACCTTGAGTTCGCGGCACAGCGCATGCATCAACTCCGGTCGCACAATCTGGAGTTTTCCCTCGACGACTTCGGCACCGGCTTCTCATCAATCACCTATCTTCGCCACTTACCGGTGAGGGAAGTGAAAATCGACCGCAGCTATGTGGAACGTTTCTCCTTCGACCCACAGGATGCAGCAATCGTGCGCACGATCGTCGCCCTCTGTGACACCCTTGGGCTGCGAATGATCGCCGAAGGCGTGGAAACCGAGCAGCAATGGGATCTGTTGCGGCAGTTGGGCTGTCGTCACTTTCAGGGCTATCTCTTCGGTCGGCCCCAGCCCGCCACTGCCGATCTGCAGATGATGGTGGAGCCGCGGTTCCGCAAGAATGCGCCGTCAGCCACTTGAGCGCCGCCCTGTGCGATCGGCTTCTGATGGGCACGGCAGTGCCCCATGCGTGCGATGGCGACATGGCACTGGAGCACATCGGAAGGCCGTGAATCACGAGGATCGGGCAACAACACGGCTTCTGGCCTGCCCGGGCTGCGGCCGCCAACTACGTGTGGTGGTAGCCACCGAGCCGCGCCCCCTGAAATGCCCTGAGTGCAGGCTGCATTTTCAGGTCCGTTGTGCCAGCCCCCAGGATGACGACACCATCGAACTTCTGGTGAACGACTGCGAAAGAAGCCAGAACTGTCCCTACGAAATCCTGGGGGTTTCAGCACAGGCCAACGACATCGAGATTAAGAGAGCCTATCGGCAAGCAGCTCTGAATTCACATCCAGACAGAAACGGCAACAGCCCTGAATCAGTCAAGCGTTTCAGAGAGGTTGCCAATGCCTATACCCAGCTGATGAATACAGAACAAAGGGCTGCCTATGACGCGCAACAAGCCGCCAGACAAGAGCACCAATGGCAGCGAGTCACGGCAAGACCAGAAACCTTGTCCTACAAAGATGAACTCCACCACAGCAAGAAGTGGCCAACTCAAGCCAGGGGTCCAGCACCGAGAGCCCCCCTTGCTAAACGTCCTGAAATCCTTCGTATTCGCTATCTTGTGATTGGCCTTTCGGGAGGAATAGCGATCGGTATTCTAATGCCAAACGGCAGTCGACTGATTCAGCTGCTTCTCGGCATCATGGCTTTCCTGGGACTAGCCAGACTGATCATCCGTGCCTTGCGGCCAACTGCATCAAAAGCGCAACAATCGGCATCCCAGCAAGGAAGTCAACGATGACGCATCAAGATGTGATTTCCGAATCCCTGGCAGGCTGGCAGGTCATGGCATGCATCAGCCGAACAGGTGCCTCCCATCGCCAGCGCGGCCATCATTGCCAGGACAACGTGGCCCAGGTCCTGAGCAGGAGCCGCGATGGAGCTCCCGTGACGGTGGTGGCCATGGCGGATGGCCACGGCCACCCACGCCACTTTCTCAGTGACGTGGGCAGCAAGCAGGCCTGCCGCGTTGCCACCCTGACCGTGAGCGAATGGCTGGGCGACCTGAGGCTTCAAGAAGGAGTGCGAACTGATCTGGAGCACTGCAGGCAACAGCTGGCCCGTGAACTGCCAGGGCGCATCCAGCGCCACTGGACCTCTGCAATTCAGCAGCACTGGAGACAACAGCAGAGGACCATGCCGGCTCCAGCAGGGACAACACAGCCGCTCACGTCACAGCCGCTGGAACCTGAGGCGATGGACTCTCAAGCATTCTCGAGGCTTCCCTATGGATGCACCCTCGCTGTCCTGGTGCTGACACCGCAATGGTGGGCGGTGACCGGACTGGGCGACTGGGATCTGGTACGCGTGTCCAGCGATGGTGTCGCCAGGCTGCTGAGTGAGGAGAGATCCCTCAATCCGGAGAGAGAATCCACGGCCAGCCTTTGCCAGGCCGATGCCGCACAGGCGATGGCAGCCCGTACCCAGATGACAGGGCTGGAACCGGATTCGGAACCCTTCGCCGTCATGATCAGTACCGACGGGGTGAGAAAGTCCTGTGGCGCCACCACGGACTACCTCAGCTGGGCCACCGAGCTGGTGACCAGCCTGCAACGACCCTCTGCAGGGGCTCCGATGAGATCGGATCTGTCCCAGCGCCTCGACAGTCTGAGTAGCCGAGGCACAGGGGACGACGTGAGCGTGGCCGTTGCTGTGCAGGGATCGCTGGTGATGCCAACACGACAGCCGGACCACCTGCATGGCAAGACCGAACCACAACGCCTGCCAGGCAGCAAACCATCAATCACGCCACAAGAATCAGAGCCCAGGCCAATCCTTCAACCCGGTCTGTGGCCTCTCCACTGGCTGCAATGGACGCTGAACCATCGCCGCAGCCTCGGTGTGCTGATCGTGTCATTGGGCAGTATTAGCATTCTACTGTCATTGCGAGTTCTGGGGATCTGGTGCAACGACATCTTTCTGCTGCCTGAACAGAGCGTGGAATCCTGCACAGGCCGTGATCGCTGACACCATGGCCACGCCTGCATGACAAGGAGCGGAAGGCAAAGACGGCATGCCAAAGACTGCTCCAGGCCGACTGAAACACAGGCCAGCAGGATGACTCAGGCTGCTCTGCTCCTAAGAGACTGCTGAAAAACCCCTTCAAGGGCCATTCAGCCCGGGAACGCCTGACTCCGAGCCCAGTGTTCACGGGCGCTGCGCCCAGAGGTCAGACTCAAGTCATGGCGACCTCGGGACTTTTTCAGCAGGCTCCTAAGGCTGCTCTGCTCCTAAGGAACTGGGTTGGAAGCGATGCCAGTCGACCTCTTCAATGCGGCCGAGAACCCGCGGGGGCTGATTGTCCACACGCACTGTCACCAGGTCTGGCCGTCCCGCACTGACCTCCAAACCCTCGCCAAGGGGAAATTGCTTCTCACCCTCCAACTCACCGGCGAAGAGCATCGTGCCATCAAGCCGGCGGACCTCCAACCAGCTGGGCTCCATCGCCTGCAGATACAGTTGCTCCTGGCTGGTGATGGGCGCACTGCCTGAAAGAGCCTGCTGCTGCTGCAGGCGCCGCTGGATCCATGGACCACCAAGACCGACAATGAAGCCGATCAGAACGGCTCCCATGAACACCTTGGCCCATGCGGCATCCACAGGCCAGCCCGTGCGATGCCGTCTCCGGGGAGGCGTGACCAGCTCGCGGGGACGTTCTGGAGCGGCAGGCCGCTGAGGCCGCGACGCCACCTCTGCAACCTCACGCGCCTGCTCAGCCGAAACACGCGCCTGTTCAGCCGAAACGCGCGCCTGCTCCGCAGAGGCAAGCGCCTGCTCCAGCTCCCCCACGCGTTGGGTCTGCGCCTGGAGGCGACTGAGCAACACGCTCTGCTGGTCCTGCAGCTCCTGGAACTGCCGCTGTGCAGCCTGCAGGCCGTCCTCCAGCTGCCGGCGTTCCTCAGCATCCTGACGTGCCTGTTCCCTGAACTGCTGCCTGAGTCCCACCAGAAACTGCTTCAACTCCAGGGGACTGGCATCCTCTGGCAAACCGAACGTCTCAGAACTCGCAGAGGAAGAGGAACGGGTCATCACGACTCAGGGAACAGACGCTGAGGCTGCACAGCCTTCAAGTGAGCTGCGAAGGGAGGCTGACGGCCAGTCAGCACCGCGTCAAGGTCGTGATCCAGCATCTCCTGAAGCAACTGCTGGCGGGTGTCCTGATCAAACTGGGCTGGAATGCGGGATTCCAAGCGAAGCAACACGAACCAGTCATCGATGCGCAACGGTTCGTGCAGCTCACCGAGTGCCATCCGACTCAGGGCAGCCTGGAGATCCGGATGCAATCCAGCCAGGCGACGTGGACCAATCACTCCCAGGCTGAGTCGCTCGTCACCCGTTGCGAACTGCCGAGCCAGGTCATGAAAGGAGGCACCCTCATCCAGCAGGCGCAGGTACAGCTCAAGGGCAGTGCCGTGGCTCTCCACTCGAATCATGCTGAACACCACCTTCTCAAGGGCAGCGCTGCTCTCCTGAAAGTAGGCCAGGATTCTGTCGCCGTAATGGAGGTCGCACCAGCGTTGCAGACGCAAATGGAGCCAACGCTCCTCCAACATCGAGCGGAGGGCCAGAGGCACTGCCTCAATCCAGCCGCTGTTCGGATCCCGGGGTGGCTGACCCGGCAATCCCTGCCACAGCTCAGCCGCCATGGGCGACCAGTCCTGTGCATCAATCACAACTTCTGAGGCCAACCTGGCGCGAAGACGCACGCGCACAGCATCCCGCAACGCAGGATACTGGGCCAACACTGCAGGAAGATTCTCGTGGGCGGACGACGTGCCCTGCCGCTCCAGCCAATTCACCAGCTCGGCCTCTGGCTCATCCAGGCCTTCCGGCAGGGCCAAGGGGGCACGCTCCTGCATGGCCTCCTCTGGCAAAGTGGATTGGACAGGCTTTGGGCCCTGTCCAGGTGGCAAAGACGCGGGCAGGGAATTCAGCCGCGCCTCCACGGTCGCAAAGACGGCCTCGGCATCCCGCTGACGCTGAAGCCAACGCTGCTGCTGCTCGGCGATGGCCCGGTCAATCCGAGCGAGGTCCTGTTGAAGTGCTGAGATGGAAGGGGATCGTTCCTGCACTCCGCTCCTGAACTCCATTCAAGTGTAGGTGGAGCAAGGTCTTTGGCCAGACCAGGCTCTGAGGCCACCGAGCTCCGAATCAACCAAGGGGTAACTCAGATGGACCCCGCAGGCGGAAAAGCAGTGGGAGGCAAGGGGCGGAGTGTGGTCGATGAAGCAAGCACGTCCTGCGTAAGGAGATGCTGAGCAAAGCAGGATGACGTGCTGTGCGGGTGAACCCCATGCACGACACGCCCGACAAGATCATCCAAGAACATGATCTTGCACCCAGCATCAACAAATCGTCGAAGCAAGGAAGAATCGACAGGGAGAGAGTGATCGAACCCACTCAGCTTCAGCAAAGCAGATCGAGAGAACACATGACTGAAACCATGACCGTAGGCATTCGAGTCCAGCTCTTCACGCGTCAAGTTTCTCGCCAAAACAGTGATCCCAGCTGCCGTGAGATGAGAATAGCGCAGGCCAGATAATGATGAGTTACAAAAACCATACACACCACTCCGTGCGTGCCAACAGCACCAGCTCCTTAACGAGACAAAGTCACAGCCATGCTGCAACAGATCTCCAACCATAAAAGCCAGGTAATCAGGCGCGTAATAGTCATCGTCATCGAAGCGCGCAATAATGTCACCCGATGCAAGGTCGCAAAGCTGGCGCAGCTTCTCACCAAGGGATAGGGGACTCTGTCGATGTAAGTAGGTCACCCGCGCATCAGCCTGTGACAGAGCGATCGCCTCCGCACAGGCAGTGGCACTGTCATCAAGAATCAGCATCTGCTTATTGGGCCAGGTCTGGGCCTGAAAATGCCGAATCACACTGGTCAGGTGAGTGGGTCTGTCCTTGGTTGGCACAATCACAGAGACCTCAACACCCCTGCCGTCGCCAAGCCAGGCTCGGCCCAGGAGAGATTGATGGTCAGGGCCAGTCGCCACGCCACTCCTGGGCGGAGTCGCCAAGGACAGAAAGGGAGCAGGGGCAAACGGCGGGATCGATCGCAGGCGGCTGAACGAAACCGATGCGGTGACCTCTGAAGACAAGCGCCCCTCCAGAGGACCAAGATCGTTGAGCCAGAGCAATGGATCTGGAATCCAGATCATGCGCCCGGCTGCTAACTCGAGAAAGAGAAGGAACAAAGCTGATGCATCGGCTTGCTTGTCAATCGCCCCAGCCTCATCCCCCAGATCAGAGGGAACGATGAACGGCAGCAAGCCGGCCTTGAAACTGCGCAACGGGGCCGCACACCAACCAACCTGGCGAAATGAATGGGCCAAGGTGGTACGTGCCAGGCAGGCGCTGCCAACAACCTGATGGTCACTTGCCCGAACATAGCTGCCATAAGTCAACAGGCACTGATGACGCTGATACGTATGACTGATCAGCTGAAGAGCATCATCACCGAGTAGCCGGTCAACCCCATCGATCTGGATCATCACATCATCGCAGCCAGGCTGAAGCAGCTCGACTCCCTTCAGAAAGGCTTCAAGAGATGAATTCATCGACACAGGGCTCAAGAACACCTTGAATCGCTCATCCCCATCGATCGCGATAGAGACCTGCTCAGGCGTCAGCTCCGTAGATGGATCAACAAGGACGATGGCCCTGAAGTTATGATGCTTCTGCTGACGCAGTGACTGCATACAGTCATCAAGCGACACCGCAGGAACGCGGGCAGTGATGACAATCTTGAAATGGACAAGATTGCTGTCAAAGCACAAGCCATTCTCATGTCCTAATATCGGAATAGACGGAAGCGCCTGGACAATCGCACCAGAATCCCCACGTTCAACAGGAGACTGCATCGTGAGCCCCACTGGAGCGGAAGAACTCAGCATGACAGTCACATACTGGCTCGCGACTTCCTCAAGCAACTCAGCCGTCGGTCCCTCTGCTTGATTCAGCTGGCGAAAGCGGGGATTGCCCTTGTTCTGAATCAGCAGGCGCTTCTCAAATGTGTTGCGATCATGGCCAATGCAGAGGATTGTCTGTTTAGGATCCAGCTGCGCCAGAGGAAATGAGTAATTCTTCAGGAAGAATCGCTCCTCAGCTCGAGAAGCATCATTGGAATAAGCAGTTTGCTTCAACAGCTCCCTACGGAATGCAAATGTTCCAGCCGTGGCATGATGTTGCCCATAGGGCCCCGCCAGCCACAATTCTTTTTCGGGCAGGAAAAGAATCGGCAGCAGTGTTGAGCCGGCGACCAAACAACCAGTGTCTAGAAGCCGGCGAACAGCATGTTCGACACGAGTCGGGGGATAATAATCATCATCGTCGAGATAGACGATGATCTCGCCCTCACAGAAGGTATGACTGAGATTCCGCTTCTGTCCCAGTGGTAGCTTCTCATCAAGCCGGCGATAGACAACCTTAAGACCGCTTGCCTCGCTGGGCACGAAATCAGGAACACCAGCTGGGGAATCATCGATCAGAACCCACTCCATGCGTTCACGGGGATAGGTTTGATCGAGAATTCTTTTCTCCAGCAGCGGAAGAAATGCAGCCCGATTGTAAGTCACCGTGCAGAGACTGACAAACGGGTAGGAGCTCAAACTGGGATCTGACTTGCCTGAACTGACCATGGCCATCTCTTCGAGGGGCTTCGATGGCTTGGAGAAATCATGGAAAGGATTCTTGCGCCCCTGTCGCCGCTTTCTGGACACGATAGTCAGGCTGCCAACGAGAACTCCGATTCAAGTATGCAAGAACCAGAGGGTTGATGGCGATGAAACGACCAACAATGAAGCACAGACGATACAGGCAGAACAGAAGGAGAGAATCACAGCCAATCAACAGGAGACAATGGTCTGTTGGTCAAGCACTAGGATGGCCAACAGATTCCTGAAGCGGGCCCAGCGGTGGGGGAAAATGTGAACGACGTACGCGGCCACCTCGACGGGGTCGTCGGTCGCTTGGCGTTTGGATGGGCACTGGATGATTCCGATCCGTCCAGGAAGCTGAAAATTACAATTGTAGACAAACAAACGGGGGCCACGCTTGGTGAAGGCCTCGCCAATCAGCCCAGAGAAGATCTCGGTATCCTGGGTCAGCAGGATAGCGACTATGCATTCAGGATTGAACTGAACAGTTTCCCATCGTCTTTGGCTGAGATTGAAGCCGTGGCTGGCGGCGTCACCCTGGTCAAGGCTTCCACCAGCACCGCTGCACCAAGCAGCGGCAACCTTTCCAGCCGCAGCCTTGATGTGCTGGCATCTCTCAATCAGGCCAACTTGGCCTTACAGCGCACTCTTGCATTGGAAATCAAGGTCAAACGCATCGCAGCAGCACTGGGATTGCCATTGGATATCGACAATGAACTCCCCGACGATCAGAAGCATCAGCCAAGAGAAATTCCAAGGCAAAAGGCCGAAGAGCCAGGCAAGCTGATTGTCTTCTCCATTATTGACTGGGGGTACCGATACCAAAGACCGCAACAGATCAGTGCATCACTGGCAGAGGATGGCTATCAGATCTATTATGTGAATGCAAACTTCATCGCCACTCATAGCAGCGGTAGCGATTCCAAGGCATTGCTGCCCTCCCTGAAAAGAGTTCGAAAAAACATCCTTGAAGTCACACTGAAAAAACCACCCCACTTCTCCGGCAGCGGAAACGAGCAAGATCTCAATAACATCTACAACCATCCCAGTGATGCCATGGCACTGTGGATCTCGGCGCAACTGAGAAGTCTGATTGAGATCTACAAGCTAGAGAGTGCCATTGCAATCATCATGCATCCGTCATGGCACAAGATCTGTCGCACTGGGCTGCAGGAGCTGCCAATCGTCTACGACTGCATGGATCATATCGCTGGCTTTCCAGAGACATCTCTTGAAGTGATCGAAGAAGAAAAGCTGCTGGCCAGTCAGTGCGATGCGCTTGTCACCACATCTGAGTTTCTGCATAATCAGTTCACACATAATAATCACTATCTTATCAGGAACGGCTGCGATTATGCTTATTTTTCCGCTGCAGCCATGCCTGATAGCCTGTTTGAACGCTATCAGTCTGCAACGTCTCCCATTGTCTGCTACTACGGGGCGATTTCTGGCTGGTTCGACTTGAAACTTGTCGCCGATGTAGCGAACCAGCTTAATCACCATACATTTCTCCTGGCGGGTTCAACCGAAGGATGCGATCTCGATGCCGTAGAAATTCCAGATAACGTCCATTTCCTTGGCGAGATTCCGTACAATAAACTCACAGCTCTGTTACTCTTGGCGGACGTTTGCATAATTCCCTTCAAGCTCACAGACTTGATTAAAGCTACAAATCCTGTCAAGGTCTATGAATACCTGGCCGCTGGCAAGCCTGTTGTCTCCACATGGTTACCGGAAATCGAGGCGTTGAATCTGGATGAGTCTTTGGTACGCCTGGCGGCAACTGCGGATGAGTTCTCGGCAGCAATCATCAACGCAACACAGGAGGACAGCTCCCATGAGGTTGTTGCGGCTAGGCGACATTTTGCCGCAGAGAATACCTGGAATAACCGCAAAGAACTTTACGACCAGGCACTTAACAGCATTTTCCCCGAAGTATCCATCATTATTCCATGTCACAACAACATTCATTCCACACAGCTATGCATCGAGAGCCTGCAAGCTCATACACACTACCCGAACTACAACCTGATTATCGTCGATGACGCATCAAAAGATGGAACGCATCACTACTTGAACAGGTTGCAGGAGCAGAATTCTCACATTAGCGTCATCACACTCGAAGAAAATTCCGGCTTTGCACATGCTTGCAACCGTGGCATGGGGCAGGCACGATCAGACTATCTCGTGATTCTCAATAATGACACCCAAGTAACGCCACACTGGCTATTCAAGCTTTTGCGAGCCCTTCGCGCTGACCAATCGATTGGCCTGTGTGGCCCCGTGACCAATGCCATTGGCAACGAGCAGAAGATCAAGATTGCCTATGGCACCATGAAAGAAATGCAATGGCGTAGCCAGGAGTTCACAACCGCTCGGCACAGAAAGACGCTAGAGGTGGATGCATTAGCGTTTTTCTGCGTCATGTTGAAGCGTGATGTCGTTCGTGATATTGGATTGCTGGATGAAGACTTTGGCCTTGGCTACTATGAAGATGATGACTACTGTGTACGAGCTCGCAAAGCTGGCTATCGCCTCGTGATCTGCGATGATGTATTCATCCATCATGAACTCTCGAAGTCATTCGGAAAAGATGATCTCAAGCGATCAGAGCTTATTGCCAAGAACAGGACATTATTCTGTGCCAAGTGGGGGTTTGACGTGGTTCATTCCTATCGAGATGAGGAGGGCTTTGGCTAATCATCATGAACCTAATGAGAATCGCATTTACCCGATCCTCAATGCCTCTCGCAACAAGCCAAGTTCGTCAACTACAATCAAGCCATGGCGCATGAAAAACAGCATCGCTTTATTCTGAGCGCTTGTGAACGGTTTCAAGGGCTGATCGAAAATGCCAGGATTGTAGAAATAGGATCACAAGATATCAACGGCACAGTAAGGGATTGCTTTCAGGGCTGCCAGTCGTACCTAGGTATTGATATCGGAGCTGGTCAAGCGGTGGATCTGGTTATTCCGGGGGAATTGCTGGAACTGCCCTCCGAGTGGGCAACAATCGTCATCTCGACCGAATGCTTGGAGCATGCTTCAGGCTGGCAAGAGATTCTTGCAACGATCATTCGGATCACATCATCTGGTGGACTTGTGTTGTTAACTTTTGCCAGTTTTGGCAGGCCAGCGCATGGAACGATTGACTCAGACTCAGCATCCTCACCCTTCACCAATCATTACTATAAGAATTTAACTCCGCATCATCTACTTGACGCCATTCAGCTCAATCAATACTTTTCTGATTATGGCTTTGAAGTTAATACCTCACCCGGAGATACTTATTTCTGGGGAATCCGCTCCTCGACTCCTTGGAGAAAACGGGAAAGCTCGGAGATTCTGGAAGAGCGTCTTGCCAGGGCACAGGGGCAACTGGCCCAAGCCGTGGAAAAGATCAGCAAGCAAGAAGAACTTTATGCTGGCTTCAGAGATCTTGAAGCTCGCATTAAACACAAAGAAAATCAATTACAAGATCTTCAGGCACAACTTGCCACCACACTAGGACAGCTGACCACTCGGACTGCGGATCTCGAGAAGGTCCAGTCACTTCTAGATCAAAAGACAAAAGATGGGGAGCATAAGATAGAAGAAGTCAAGCAATTGCAAGATGTGATTGCCCGCAAAGAACAACAATCACACGGGTTGCTTGAACAACTTGCAGACATACGTTTGGATTGTGACCGTGCCATCGACAGCGCTGAACTGGCCACGTTGCGCTGCCGGAGCTTTGAGCTGGAATCCGAACGGTTTCGCACTGAACGGGATCAGCTTCTCCAGATCAACTCCGAATACCGTAGGCAATGCCGTCGTGCCGTCGATTTACTCTATAGGATAAAGGCTTTTTCCATGACTACAGACGCAGTCGAGAGCCAAGGGAGTTCTCGATGAATATCATCGCCTTGGCCGAATTGATTCGTCAACGCCCCTTGACATCAACTCAGTTGCATCACGTCGCAGAAGAACTGGAGTCAAGAGCGGATTGGACCCTGATGAAGCAGGCCTTTCTTTCCTTTCGAGTTGATGCGAATCCAGCCAGCAAGATCATTGGGTTTATTGACTACAAGTTGGCACAGGCCTGCTTCCATTGTGGTGAAACGAAAGAAGCCGAGGCCCTGGCCAGGCAGGCGATT
The DNA here is from genome assembly GCF_034931685.1 of Synechococcus sp. CCY9202. Taxonomy (NCBI): domain Bacteria; kingdom Bacillati; phylum Cyanobacteriota; class Cyanophyceae; order Synechococcales; family Synechococcaceae; genus Synechococcus; species Synechococcus sp. CCY9202. The sequence goes on along the minus strand of NZ_JAYGID010000109.1, from coordinate 48,660 downwards.
CAGATCGAACCTGGCTTTCCATATGCTTATCATTTACTTGGAAAGTGTTATACACTGCTCGATCAGCACAGCAAGGCCATCGAAGCCCATCAACGATGCTGTGATCTGGCCCCCAGCTTTGCCTGGGGGTGGTATGAGCTGGCACAAAACCATCGGCATCTTCACCACTGGGATCATGCCCGTTACGGGTTGATCAGGGCCATACACTGTTGCACCGCCAACGAGTCTGAGCTGATCCAGCAGATCCAGGCGACGCATACCAGTGTGGATGAAGGAGAGCGCCTGGAAATCGCGAAGACCATCTGGGGAGATCGAATCAACGGGATTCCGGCGTTGAACGGCTTATCGGAAAGCGACCATGCCCTGCTCCAGTTGGAGCAATTCAAACGCCAGATTGATCGCTTGGCCGAGGATTTCGAAGTTCCGGCTTGAGCGATTCACCCCTTCGTGCATCGCCCTGTTGCGGATCGTCAGGCTTGAACGGAGTCTTGGCAACCGATGGAATGTCGTCTGGATCGGCAAGAGCCTGGCGATAGATCAGCGAAGCCTGTTCAAACTCACCACGCCGCTCATGCAGCTGCGCCAGGGTTCTGAGCAAGGCAGGGCTCGCCTGCTGCTGCTGCTGCAGCCAGGTGAGGAGCTCAATCGCCTCACGGTCCTGACCCATCTGCTCCAACGTGCCGGCAGCCTCGGTCAATCGAGCTGGCCGCAGATAACCGGGCTTGAGCCGATGGATGCGATGCACCAGCTGGGCCGCCTCCATCGCCTGGCCCAACTGTTGATGGGCCAGAGCAAGATTATTCAGGGCCGGCACAGCCTCTGGATCATCGGCGGCAATCTGCCCGAAAGACCTCCGCAGCAGTGGAATCGCCTGCTCCGCCCTGCCGCTGCGTACGAGGATTCCAGCCAGATTCACCAGGCTGCTGTAGTGACTGGAATCCAGCTCCAAAGCAGCGCGGAACCCCTCCTCGGCCTTGCCCTCATCGCGTTGCAGCAGGGCCGCCAGACCCTTGAGCTTGTGAAGATCCGGATCACTCACGCCCTGGGCCTGGAGCTGATCCAATTCACGCGTCACGGCGGCAGCCGTCTGGGCGTTGAGCTGCCGGCGCAGCGTCTCAAGGCGTTGACGCCAGGGCACCGCAGGAGTCTGCTGGGCCGGGTTGGTCGTGTTGGCCGGCTGCGGCTGGGCAGCGATCGTCTGGACAGGCCTGGGTGCGACGACCGGGCCGTCCGAGCTGTAGGGCCCGCTCTGCGCAGAAGCACGCAACAGCACATAGGCCTGCCGGAAAAAGGGGGCCGCCAGTTCAGGGGCACCGCGCAGGCTCAGATCCTCGGCGTAGTCGAAGTAGCGGGAAGCCTGCGCCACCAGGTGCTCTGGTGCATGGGCCGGCAGGGGCACGCTCACCGGCACAGCTGGGGAGCGGTTGCCTGCCACGCCCTCGAACAGGGGTGACTGAGCGAGCGCCGGAGCTTCTGCCTGGGGGCGTGGCCACAACCGCCCCAGGGCCCTTCGCAGGCGGCCGGGCTGCTGTGCAGGGGTGGTCATCGCAGAGGCAGGCGCCAGATTGATCGATAATCGCCCAGAACGGACACCATCGCCATGGGCACAAGGCCAGAGGTCTCCGTGGTGATTCCCTTCCGGAATGCCAGCGCCTGGTTACCCCAGACTCTCGCTTCGCTGCAGAGCCAGAGCGGGGTGGAGGGTGAACTGATCGCGGTGGATGATGGCTCAAGCGACGCGTCCGCCGCTCTGGTGCAACGGCTCTGGAGCCACCACCCCTGGCCCTTGAGGCTGCTGCGCTTGGACGGTGTGGGGGTCTCCCGGGCGCGAAACCAGGGTTGGCATGCCAGCCAGGCTCCCCTGGTGGCCTTTCTCGATGCCGACGACCTGATGCTGCCGGGGCGGCTGGCCGACCAGCGGGCCCTCCTGATGGCCGAGCAGCAGTGGAGCCATTGCCTGTGCGGCTGGGTGCGGCTGGATGCCGCGGGCCGGCCGCTGGTGGAGGTGCGGCCCTGGCTGGAGGGGGCGGGTTTCAGCCCGGCCGAGGCCTTCCGCCACAAGGCGGTGTTGCCCAGTGCGTGGATGCTGAGACGGCAGGCCCTCGAAGCCGTGGGAGGGTTCGATCCAGCCCTGGCCCATGCCGAGGATGTGGATCTGCTGCTGCGCCTGGCCCTGGCGGGTCAGCGGGGCACCTGGCTGCGCCGGATCGGCTGTGGCTATCGGGTGCATGCCGGCAGCGCCAGCGGGCACGTGCAGAGCCAGGCCCACAGCCTGCTGTGGGTGGTGGACCGCCAGTTGCGCAGGCTGCCGACCACGCCGGCGGCCCAGGCTCTGGCGCGGGAGCAGCGCTACACCACCCGCGCCTGGGCGGGATGGAAAGCCTGGACAGGGGGAGATCGCCCCCTGGCCCAGGAACTCTGGAGCACCAGCCTGGGGATGAGCCCCCTGTCTCCGGCACGGACGTGGCTGCACCTGGCGGAGAACGCAGGGCGGAGCAGCCGGCGGGAGGGCGTGACCTTCACACCGGAGCTGCTGCTGCACGACCCGGTGTGGCGGGGCCTCGAGAGCAAGCTGCTGCTGCGGTGGCTCCGACCGGAACCGGGGGAGCGGCTGGTGAGGCGCCTGCGAGCCGATCTGCTGAAGGAGCTGGGCGAACCGGCGGACGGCAGCCCCTGGTGGCCCCCTCGGCTGCGGACCCAGCTGAACGGGGAGGATCCCCTGCGGGACCTCCGCGCCCAGGTGCTGAGCTGGAGCGCCAGGCTGATCGGCGAGCCGGAATCCAGCGACTCAGAACTGGCGCAGGACCTGGCTGGGCTGCTACGGCAATGGCTGGCGGTGGTGTGGCCGGAGGACCGCCGCGCCAGTCAGCGGATTCTGGAGGAAAGCCTGGCGATCGCACCGCAGCCGCAGGCCCTGCGGGCCCTGGCCCGGCTGGAGCGACACGACCATCCGCTCGGTGCGCGGGCCCTGGAGCAGCTGGCGGCGGCGGCTGAGCTGGCGGCGCCATCCAGGCCGAACGCCCAGAAACCACCGCCACCGGCCATGCCCGCAGCGGCGTTCTGGGAGCGCGAACAGGGGCCACCGGATCGCTGCCTGGGGCCGCACTGTTCGGCCTGTGCTGAACGCCTGCTGCAGGACTGGCGCCAGGAACCACTGGGCCCCACCAGCCAGCGCTGGTATCCGCCGAGCCAGCGGCAGGCCGATCCACCCTTTGGCGTGCATCGCCTCAGCGGCGGACGCTGCTGGATTCGCAGCCCCGCCAACCCCTGGCAGCTCACCCATGGGCTGGGGGTCGCCAACGGCAGCGGTGAACGGATGGCTGCGTTGTGCCGGCGCTACCCCCAACCCTGGCCAACCTGCCCGGAACCGCCGCAGAGCCTGGAGCCATGGCCGGTGGACCCACCGCTGCAGCTGCGTGGCAGGGTGCTGGCGGTGGCGGATCTCTCCGCCGAGAATCACTACCACTGGCTGGTGGATGCGGTGCCCCGGCTGGGGCGGGCCCTGGAGCAGCTGGCAGACCAGGGATCGCTGCACGACCTGACGGTGTGGCACAACGGCGGCAGCGGACCGGTGGTGCGGGAATGCCTGGTGGACCTGCTGGGCCTGCGGCCGGAGCAGCTGATCGATGCCCACCACCACCGCCACATCCAGGCCGAGGAGCTGCTGGTGCCGGATTTCGCCGGTCGCTTTGCAGTGCCGGCTGCGGCAAGCGTGGCCTGGTGGCAGCGCACGCTCCAGCCGGTCGCTCCGCAGGATGGGCGGGTGCTGTGGTGGTGGCGCGGGTCAGGCGGCTGGCGTCGACCCGTGTGGGGAGAAGCGGAGGCCCTGGCGCGATTCCAGGAGCTGATGCCCGAACAGGAGGTGGAGGTTGTGGATCCGGCCGGCATGAGCCTGAGGCAGCAGGCCGAGCGGATCGGATCGGCGGCACTGGTGGTGCTGCCCCACGGCGCGGGGCTGGCCAACCTGCTGTTCGCCAGGAAGGGCTGCCGGGTGCTGGAGCTGTGCAGCAGGCGCTACTGTCCCCCCTACAGCCACGGACTGGTGCAACAGCTGCAGCTGGACCTGATCCGTTGCGAACAGGAAACGCTGACACCAAAGCTGTATCAGGGTTTATTTTACGAAGGACCTTCACTGGAGCCCCTGAGACTGGACCCAGGCCCCGTGGCCGAAGCGATGCGCCAGAGCCTGCCCCACCACCACCCACCAGACCGGCAGTCTCAAGGCGGGACTAACACAATTCAGGAAATCCCCAAGATTGTGTAGACCATGACAGAAAAATGGTCGCCAGATTAAGGCTTTGAAACACTGTGTCAGGCGCTCGATTCGGGGATAGGATTTGAGGCAAGCAGCGTCCCTACCGTCAGTCAGCCATGTCCTATGTGATCGACACGACCGGGCAGACGTACTTCTTCTGCGACGAGGAGATCCTCAGCGGCGGTTGCAATAACGTCATCAACGTCTCCGGCACCACAACCGTGATCGGCCTGGCCGAGAGCGGCCAGGGCGCGATCGTGGAGGCCTCCTTCGTCTGCGACGACGGGCCCAAGGTCTACGACTTCCAGAACGCCTACTGCAATCCAGACGACGTCGACTGCCGCGTCAACCTCGATGCGATCGTCAGCGGCGACTTTGAAGGCCCCGGCCAGACCATCCTCGAAGCCGCCGGTGGCCGGCGCGACGAGCAGGGCAACGTGATCGACAACGGCCAGATCCCCGCAGGAGGATTTGCCTACTACCTGGCCGGCGGCAACGGCAACGACAGCATCTCCGGGTCCCAGTGCAACGACTTCATTCGCGGCAATGGCGGCAATGACCTGATCAATGCCAACGCCGGCGATGACCTGGTGCGACCCGGAGCCGGCAACGACATCATCAAGCTCGGAGCCGGCAAAGACAACGTCTTTATGACCCCAGACGCATTAATTCGTCCCAAGGGCGTGATCGAAACCAACACAATCCGGGATTTCAACACCGCCGAAGACAAACTGTCGTTCCGCGGAACCATGGACGAGTATGTTATCAGTGGCATTGGAACCAAAACCCTTGAGGTCAAATACAAAGACACCACAACTCTGATCGTCAGCGGCAACAACGGCACCGTCTTCAACAGCGACGACCTCAGCTTCATTGGCTGAGATGAGATGAGGTCGCAGGAGAATTCCCATGCACTCACGAAGCCCCCCGCCTGATTGAATCCAAATCCAAGACCACATGATGCCTTGACTGGATAAAGTCAACCACACGGCATCATCATTTCAGCGAAACGTCAAAGACCACAACGCCTCCACAAAACCCATGGCCTTTTCCAATCCCGGCGCCAACGCCAGTGCTGACTCTCTGTTTATCTCTCTCGATAATTCGCCAACCACATCGAACGGAACATTTTCAGGTCAATACGTCACTGGGCAACTGGTTTACGACTCAAGTGGGAATTTAATTGACTTAGACGCAAATCAAACTCTTGCCTCTTCCCTCCAAGACGAACTCAATTTTTCCGTAGCCTCTGAGTCAGTCAACCTGGGCGGGATCGGCATCCTGAACTCCGGCTTCAGCGTTGGCACCAACGGTGGGATCAGCGTCTTCCAGCTTGGCTCCACGGAGGCTCGTGCGACCAATGCTTCCAATTTTGGCAATGCCTATGCGGGCGCCGTTCAGAACCTGGACCAAGGGAACAGCGCCCTGTTGTTCTCGAATGCCGGCGGCGGCATCATCAACACCAACGGTTTCGATCCGAGTGGAAGCCCGATTAGCCAGGTACCCCTTGGTTTCGGAGCCTATGGCAACAGCGACATCCTGATCGGTCGCCAGGGCCAGATCAATGTCTCGGTGGATAACGACGTCATCGCCTCGGCGTTGTCCAACAATGGAATTGATGCATCCGGCGAAGACCTCGGCGATTGGGCCCTGGGTTCAGGCATCAATCCCCTTGGCGCGTTCAGCGACGTCCCCGGCGGTTCTGTTGCAGCAGCTGTAGCTGGGAACACTTACGGTATTTTTAACACCTCCATCTTTGTTGGCGGTGGCACCGGCTCCACCAACACGGTGGATGCCAACCTCACAGGTGCCACATCGGCAACAGCCAAGGTTGGCGAGATCGATGCCAGTGACAACTTCACAGGCGGCATAGGCAATGCGGTTGCGGTCGCAGGCCTGAATCTGTTCTACAACGATCAATACTCTGCCATTTCCAGCGGCGGTTTCATTGACTCGAGCGCCAACCCCACTGGACCGATGGTCCTCAACTTCGGGAACGGCGCCAGCACCGTGATCGGTCGGGCCGGGACTGGCCCTGGTACAGAGCCGATCTTCGTTGGTGCCACGGCCCGAACCGGAATTGGCAATGCCAATGCTTTTTCCAGCGCCGATCAGTTTGGTGGTATCACCCAATCCGGCGTACTGCTAGACCCCAGCAGCAACTCTGCTTCTACTCCCGGCCTGCAGATTCTGATTGCGGGCGACGGCACCGTTGAAGGTACAGCGAAGGGCAATACCGATGCGATCGCCACAACGGAGCAGGGAAATGCCTTCGCCGTTACCCAGGTTGACGAAGTCTTCGGTATTGTTGACAACAACAATGTCCTGAATTCCGACTTCGGGCCTGGAGGTTTTGGCAGTGAGAATGTCGGCTCGGGTTCTGCCATTCTGATCAATGGAGCTGGCAGTATTGCTGCAGGTGCATCGATCGACAGCAACGCGTTTGCCGCGTCAAACATTCTCGATCCGAGCGGCGGGATTGCCTATGCCCGGACCGACAACAGCTACGTCATCGGCTTGTCGCAAGGTGGCATCGTTGATTCCGTCGACGCAAGCGGTAATCCCATCAACATCACCCCAGGCATTGGCATTGGCGGTGACGGCAACCTGAGGATTTTCGCCGACAGCACGCAAACCGCTACGGCGATCAGCAACTTCAGCGGCAATGACCCAAGCGGCAACGTTGATCCGTTTGCAGCTAGCGCCATTGGTGATGTCGTCGTCGGCATTCTGGATACTGAAATCCTGATCGGCGGCGATCTCACCGACATGCCCGTTGTGTCGCAGTTGAATGCGCAATCCAATGCATTCTCGCTCAGCGACATAGCCGATGCCCGATCCGGTGAAGACTCCGACAACCTTGGCATCAGTGGGTCCGTATTGGAGGTCTTCGGCGATGCCAACAGCAACATCTTCCTGGACGCATCAGGCAACCGTGTCCGAGGGCCGATTGACGTCATGGCGCAATCCTCCTTTATCACCTTTGCCGGCACCACAGGAGCTCAGCCTTCTGATGCCGAAAGTGGCATCAACACCACCACGTATGGTATTGAAGAATCGGCGATCGGGATCGGTGGTGATGGCCGAATCGTCAGCCAAGCGACGAGCGAGCTGAGTGCCACGGCTGGCATCGTGTACCCAGTTAGCGAGCAAGGCGTTGTTGACACGGATCCCATCGGAGTTCTTGGAGTTGCAACGTCAGATGCATACGCTGAAATCGGCAGCCAGTTCGATGACGGCGGCACTTACCGCTCAGCCGGTATCAGCGATTCTACGATCATCATCGAACGAGGTTCCTTTACGGGCAATATTGGCCCGACTCTCAATACCAGAGTTGAAGGCGAATCCGAGATCACAGCGGATGCCTTTGCTATCACAGAAGGTACCGACCCCAATGCCACTGACGGTGCGATAGCTTTCGTTGATCTGCTGTCCGACGGTATTGAGCTTTCAGGCACTAATGCTGCCACCGGAGACGCCAGTGGCATCAAGATCAAGCAAGACGGCAACATTGTTGGCAACTCAGTAATCACTGGGTCTAGCATTGCCGAGAATGGAGGTACGGGTGCCATCAACGGGTCTGGTTCCGATGCATCAGCCACGGCCAACATCAACGCTGATGGTCTTGATCTCGAGGACGAGAGCTTCGCCGTCGTTGGCCAAAATGGTTCTATCTTCGGCACCAGCATTCTTGGTTTTGATCAAGATCCCTTCGTGGTTGATGCCGGCGCATTAGGCGGAGACGCCAATGCCGTTGGTAACTTTGAACTCTCTGGTATTGAACTCTCGGATGGTGCCTTGCTGAGCCCTGGCCAACAGAGCGGCAACGTATTGGGTCAGGTCTTCTCCAACACCCTGGTCAAAGCTGAATCCGACGGTGGCGCAGCCAATGCCAATTCGACTGTGGAGGGCATTGGCATCAATTCTCAAGATGCTCAAACCATTAATCTCGGCAGCGGCAACGTGACCGGCATCAGCCAGGTGTTCAACCGGGTGGAGGCCTTCAACGCCAATGGCACGGCGGTCGCCACGGCCAACACCGAAGCAGTCGGCATCCGGGATACGGCACTCATCTTCGCCGGCAACGGTTCCGTCTTTGCCAGCGCTGGTGGTAGCAGCATCGCGATCTCCGGAGTTACCCCCAACCCTTGAGCGCGACTCCCTGAATACCGGTGTCTGGTTGATTCAATCGCAGCCAACACGTTGATCCTCAAAAGCCAGGCATCATGCCTGGCTTTTTTTCTGGCCTTTTGCAGAACGTCGTCTTCCAGCCACCCTTGGCCAGAAGGGGTAAATTGATCTGCACTGTTGACACCCATCCTGAGCCTCACACGATGCAACTGGCCTGCAGTGATCTCGAACCGCTGCTCCGCGAAAGGATGCAGCAGATGCAGGCCAAGCCCTTGCCGCAGCTGCTGCACGACCAGGGGTTGCTGCGTCAGTGGAGCCAGCAGCACCTGCTGGAACGGGTGCAGCAGAGCGTGGGCTTCAGCGCCGAAGAAGCTCCGGCAGTGGTGCAACGCCTCTGGGATGGGATCGGCCAGCCTCCACCCGATTTCAACCTGGAGGGCCAGTGGCTCGACAGGGTGGATGCCAAACTGCAGCCCACCCTGCAACAACGCTGGCAACAACTGCAACTGCAGAAATGGCTGGAACTCAACTACGGCCAGGATGTGGAAAGCCACTTCCTGGCCCGGCGTGAATCCCTTGAAAAGATTGTCTACGGGGCGATTCGCGTCGCCTCGGTCGGCCTGGCCGATGAGATCTATCTCCGCCTGATCGGCGGAGAAGAGAGCTTTGCCGCCCTGGCCCTGCAGTTTTCCCTGGGTGAAGAGCGCTACACCCACGGCCTGGTGGGCCCGATCACCGTCGACAAGCCCCATCCCAGCATCCGCCAGGTGCTGCAGACCCTGGCGGTGGGGGATGTGCATCCACCCCTGCCGCTGAACCGCTGGTACGTCATCCTCCAACTGGAGCATCGCGAGCCTGCCCGCCTCGATGAGCCGACCCGGTTTCAGCTGCTGCAGGAACTGTTTGAACGCGACCTCAATACCCAGCTCGATCAGACGCTCGACGAGCTGCTGCCACGCCTGCTGACCACCACCGCTGCTGAGGCCTGAGCCATGTCCGAGACCATCTCGATGCAGGAGTTACTGGCACGGCTGATCCTGTTCGCCGGCCTGCCGGAGCCGATGCTGCAGCAGCTCGCCTCGGCGGCCCGGGTGCTGCGCTTCCAGTTGGGCCAGCCGCTCTCGAGACCTGACTGCGTCAGCGACCACATCTATGTGGTGTTGGAAGGTCAGGTGCGCTCGGTGGTGCAGTCACCGCGGCTGCCGAAACGGGTGGCCACCCTCGAACGCCTGGGCGTGGGCAGCGTGCTCTGCCTCAGTGGGCTCACCAGTGGCCGTCCCGGTGGCTGGGAAACGCTGATCGCCTCCACCGAAACAGTGGTGCTGGCCCTCCCCCACGCCCTGCTCCGCCAGGTGATGCAGGCCCATGCCCCCCTGGGAGACCGGATCAACAGGGTCCTCGGCCCGGCTGAGCTGTTCGCCGTTCTGGATGCCTATCTGCGCGATTATCCACGCGCCCTGGAACAGGAGGTGGTTGCCGCTGCGCTGCAACTGGCGCCCACCTGCTATGTGCGCTACCTCGATCCGCAGGATCCCGTGGTGCAGCAATTGCCCCAGGATCGCCTCTGGCTGGTGACCGGCGGCGCATTGCCTCTGGCCACGGTGCTGCCGATCGCCGATCCCCCGCCTGCCGCCGATCCAGCCGCTATCGCGGCCCCAGTTCCAGGTCCTGCCTCTGCAGACAGTTCCTCTGGAGACAGTTCCTCTTCAGACAGTGCCTCCGCAGCTAGCACAGCCACCGAAGCGGCGGCCGCCGCAGCCCCATCCCGTGTGGTCCGCGCGGTAGGCATCGATCAGGCCGCCCTCGAGGCCATCCTCGAACCGAAACCGGAGGCCCACGCGGATTCGGGATCGGCAACCTCCGCCCAGGATGGCGCCGCCCTCTCGCTGAGCCGCTGGCAGGAGCACCTGCACATTCAGGATGCGTCCACGATTCCAGAGGCTGACTTTCTCGAGGCATTCGAGGCCGAGGAGCCCCTGGATGTGGAGCGTCAGCCACCTGAGGCTTTCCCCTGGTATCGCGGCGTCGGCCCGCTCGAATCGCCGATTGCGGCCTTCCGCATGCTCAGCGACTTCCTCGGCCTTCCCTTCCGCAAGGAACTGATGCAGCGCGTGTTCAGCGATCAGGTCAAACGTCATGGTGAAGCGTCGCTCGCCCTGACCGGTGCCGTTGCCGAATCGATCGGCCTGCAGACCCAGCTGCTCGAAATCAAGGCGGATTCCCTGCCCCGCCTCACCTGCCCCCTGATGGTGCGCTGGGGCAATGGGCTGGCGGTGATCTATCGCATCCGTGCCAAGAAGATCGTGCTGGGCATCCCGGCCAGCGGCAACGTCGAGATCAGCCTCGACGACTTCAAGGAGCAGTGGGGATCGGAGGGGGAAGTGATCACCCTGGCGGTGAATGAATTCACCCCCAAGCGCAAGTTCGGCTTCCGCTGGTTCCTGCCGGCCCTGCGCCAGCATCGCGCCGTGCTGATTGAAGTGTTGCTGGCCAGCTTCTTTGTGCAACTGTTCGGCCTGGTCAACCCACTGCTGATTCAGCAGATCATCGACAAGGTGATCATCAACAACAGCTCCTCCGCCCTCGGCTTGCTGGGATCTCTGCTGGTGGTCTTCGCGATTTTTGAAGGGTTGCTGCTCTGTTTACGCACCTTCCTCTTCATCGACACCACCAATCGCATCGACCTGGCCCTTGGCACCCGGATCATTGATCACCTGCTGCGCCTGCCCCTCAAATATTTCGACCGCCGACCGGTGGGGGAGATCAGCAACCGGATCGGTGAGCTGGAAAAGGTGCGGGGCTTTCTGACGGGCACAGCGCTCACCACCATCCTCGATGCGATCTTCGCGCTTCTCTATGTGGTGGTGATGCTCATCTACAGCTGGCAGCTCACCCTGCTTACCCTGTCTGTGATTCCCGTTCTGGTCGTGCTCACCCTGGCGGTCTCGCCGATGGTGCGCAGCCAGCTGCAGAGCCGCGCCGTGGCCAATGCCCGCACCCAGAGCCACCTGGTGGAAGTGCTGGGCAGCATGATGACGGTGAAAGCCCAGAACATCGAGCTGCGCAGCCGCTGGAAGTGGCAGGATCTGTATACCGATTTCGTGGCGGAAGGCTTCGACAACACCCTGCTCAGCACAACGGCCGGCACCTTCAGCGCCTTTCTCAACAAGCTCTCCAGCCTGCTGGTGATCTGGGGAGGGGCGGCACTGGTGCTGAAAGGCGATCTCACCCTGGGGGAACTGATCGCCTTCCGCATCATCTCCGGCTACGTCACCCAGCCGCTGCTGCGCATGACCTCCGTATGGCAGAGCGTTCAGGAAACCGCCCTCTCGCTCGAACGCCTGAGCGACATCATCGACACGCCCCAGGAGGCCCCGGAAGACAACGCCAGCCGGATCGTGATGCCATCGATCGAAGGACGGGTCGATTTCCAGAATGTCGAGTTCCGTTACCAGAATTCGGCTCCGCTGATGCTGAATGGCGTCAATCTCTCCATCCCCAAAGGTGCCTTCGTGGCGATCGTGGGCACCAGCGGTTCCGGCAAGAGCACCCTGACCAAGCTTCTGGCCCGCCTGTACTCACCAGAGAAAGGCGCCGTTCTGATCGATGGCGTTGACATCAACAAAGTTGAGCTCTATTCCCTCCGTCGCCAGCTCGGCATCGTTCCCCAGGATACGGTTCTCTTTGATGGCACCCTCGAAGAGAACATCACCCTGACCAATCCCGAAGCCTCCAGCGAAGAAATCATCCAGGCTGCCACCGTGGCGGCGGCCCATGACTTCATCATGGCGCTACCAGCAGGCTATTCCAACCAGGTGGGAGAACGGGGCAGCAGCCTCTCGGGCGGTCAGCGTCAGCGCATCGCAATTGCCCGCACCATCCTGCAGAAGCCGAAGATGCTGATCATGGACGAAGCAACCTCAGCGCTCGACTATCAGACCGAGCGCGTTGTCTGCGAAAACCTGATGCAGTCTTTACGTCACTGCACCGTGCTGTTCATCACGCACCGCCTCACATCCATTGTCAATGCCGACATGATTGTCTGCATGGGCAACGGTTCCATCCTTGAAGTTGGCAAACATGAGCAGTTGATGGCCAATCGTGGTCCTTACTATGCTCTCTTCATGCAACAAGGGGCCCGGGGCAGCTCCTCTTCCTCGTCTTCGTCCTCGTCTTCGTCCTATCGTCCCGTTGATCCAGCCCAGGGGACCTTCGCCCTCGGTGCTTCTAGGGCCTGACGTCCACCACTGCTGAACCTCTCACCCAGACATCCACTCCTTCCCTGCTCAGGCGATGGCCTCCTCCTCCAAATCCGGCGCATCCTCCGCCAGTCAGGTCCAACCGGTAGGGGCTCACGCCCCCAGTGGAACCGTTTTCGCCAACCAGAGCGATGGCGAGGTGGTGATTCCAGGGCTGCGGTCCACCGCAGACAGCCTTCTCACCAACCAGCCTGAGTCCAGCGCCGTTGTCGCCCCTTCGCGTGATGCCCCCTATGTCCGCCGGCATCGCCAGCGACGCACCACCTTGCCCCGCAGCACGCGCGGCTGGAGCCGGGCGATTGTCTGGAGTCTGATCGGTGTGACCGGCGTCGGCATTCTCTACGGCATGTTCGGCCGGATCGACCGCACCGTGAACGCCACGGGCACCTTGCGCCCCGTGGGCGGGGTGACGGAAGTGAGCTCCCCGGTCAACACGGTGGTCGAACAGGTGCTCGTCAAGGGAGGCGATGTGGTGAAAGAGGGTGATCCCCTGCTGATTTTCGATCAGGGGTCGCTGAAGCAGCAACGCAACCAACTGATCAGCCAGAAGAAGATCTGGACCAAGGAAAAAGTCTTGCTGGCCGTTCAGCTAGGCATTCCTGTCGATCCTCAGATCAGTGCCGAAGCCCAACGGGAGCTGGACATCAACACCCATGAGGTGAATCTCCGCAGCCGAGGAGCCACAGCAGAACGGGAGCGCTCCCGTATCACAATTCGTCAACAGGAAGACAACCTCGCTGCCCTGCGTCAGAAATACGCGATTAACGAAGGCATTGCCGACCGCATGCGAGGCCTGATTGCCCAGGGGGCCATGGCCAAGCTTGAACTGGATCGCCAGGAAGAACGGCAGATCGAGCTGCTCAGCACGATCAAACGAACAGAAAAGGAAATCGAAGCTGATCGTCAGCGCCTTGTCCAGAGCACCGTTCAGGAAGAGCAGGTGCCTGTCGCCAACCTCAAGAAACTCTATGCCGAGTACGACAACGCCCAGCAACAGCTCAGCGATGTCACGAACCGCCTGATCGATACGGAAGAGCGACTCCGCCTCGGCAAGTTACTGGCGCCTGTGTCTGGCAAAGTCTTCGATATTTCCGTCAAGCCCGGTGAGGTACCACGGGGAGACAAGCCTCTGATGAAAATCGTTCCGCAGGGATCCCTGGAAGCCGAACTGAAGATTTCCAACCTCGACATCGGCCACCTCGATGTGGGAATGCCGGTGGATGTGCGGGTGAATTCCTTTCCATTCACCGAATACGGTGCCCTTGAGGGCAAACTGGCCAGCATCGGCGCTGACTCCAAAGAAGCCACCCAGGAGGTTCCGATGGAGCACTTCATCGCCGTGGCCAAACTCGATGGAGACAGCCTCACCAAAGACGGTAAAACCTACAATCTCAGACCTGGCATGGCCATCACCGGCCTGATCCAGATGGGCACCCGACCGGCGATCTCCCTGATCAGCGACCGCTTCAAGTCGTTCATGGATGCGCCCAACACCATCCGTTGAGCACCGAGGCCTGGCTGGTTTTTGCCCAGCGGGCGTTGAACGACGGCAAATGGGCCTGTGCGGAAGGATCCCTGCGCCGGATTCTGTTGCAGGCACCCGAATCCCCTGAGTTTCTCGACCTGCTTGGTTATGCCTTGTTGATGCAGGGTGCCGCCGCCGCCGCAGAGCAGGTGCTGCGACGGGCCATCGACGCTGGCGGCTCTCAGTTCTGGACCCCACACAAACTTGGCGATGCGCTGCGCGCCCAGCAGCGATGGACCGATGCGGCGGCGGCCTATGAACAAGCCCTCGCCTGGGGAAGCGACAGCGACCTCACCGTGCGCAATCTGCTCCATGTTCTCGCCGCCAAGGGTGGTGAATCCGTGTTCCTCAGGCTCGAGGCGTTCGCCGCTTCGATGACGCGGCCGCTCCCCTGGCAGGAGCCCATGGCCTGGCAGAGGGGAGCCATCGCCACCACCTTGACCCTCGGCCGGGCGGACCTGGCCGCCTGGTTATGTGCTCAGGGATGTGCAGAGTCCGCCATCCGTCGCCTGGCCTATGGCGAAGCACTGGCCCAACTGAATCTCGATGCAGCCCTGGCCTTGCTCCATCAAGCCGCCGCCGGGCCGTCTGTGCAGGAGCCGCCGCACCCCCAGGAACAGGCCCTGCACCAGCGGATCAGGATGCTGCTCCACGGCTGTGACCCATGCCCGTGATGCTCGATTCCCTGCTGGAGAACGCCAGGCTGGCCCTGGAGAGGGGGGATCTGAACGACGCCGAGACCCTGCTGCAGCATTGTCTGCAACTGGAGCCCGATCACGGCGCCGCCCACCACCTGCTGGGCAAGACCCTGCTGGCGATGGGCAGGCCGGAGGAGGCGCTGCACCACCAGCGATGCAGTTGTCGCTGTGATCCAGCCCTGGGCTGGAACTGGTTTGCCGCAGCCGAGCTCCTGCAGCGGAAGCAACGCTGGCGAGAGGCGGCCGATCATCTGCAGCGGGCCGCCGATGCCCTGCCCACTGAGCAACCGTGGATCGAGGATCTGGCCCGCCAGACCTGGCTGCGGTACCACTGCGGCGGCGAGGACCTGTCCCGGGGGCTGGGGCCTGCGGCCTATCAGTACTGGATTCAGTATCGGGAACCGCGCCTGCCGGATCCGGCAGTCCCCCTGCTGGATCCGTGGTGGCAACCGGAACCCCTGAAGGAATGGCCGAGGGATGGCTGGCTGCTGCTGCTGGGAGACCAGTGCCGCCTGCGGCCAGGGGCCCTGCAGGCGGTGGAGCAGTGGCTGGCCG
Organism: Synechococcus sp. CCY9202; assembly: GCF_034931685.1. Lineage (NCBI taxonomy): Bacteria > Bacillati > Cyanobacteriota > Cyanophyceae > Synechococcales > Synechococcaceae > Synechococcus > Synechococcus sp. CCY9202. The sequence continues at coordinate 33,237 of NZ_JAYGID010000109.1, read as the reverse complement.
AGCAGGACGGCAAGGCGACGCCACACCTGATCTATACCGATGAAGACAGGCTTTCAGACGATGGTTCCCGCCTGGATCCCTGGTTCAAACCCGGCTGGTGCGACGACAGTTTCTGGGGCACGCCCTGGCTGGATTCCTTCAGCGCCTGGAGCATCCCCTGGCTGCGGGATCGGCAGCTGCCCCTGCCGCCCAGCGATCCGCAGCAGCGCTTTCGCTGGATTCTGAACGCACTGCACCAGAAGCCTGTGATCGCCCACGTTGCTCAGGTTCTGGTCCATGGACCACCAGGCCCGATCCCAGCGGCGGAGTGCTGGGATCGGGCCGCTGCGCTGCGGGATCACCTGGAGGCAGGCCAGGAAGCCATCAAGACCGTGGAACCCATGGGGGCTGCGGGGTTTCGATTGCAGTGGGCACTGCCGCCCAGGCTGAGCTGCGAGGTGATCATTCCAACCCGTGACCGCGCGGAGCTGCTGCAGCCATGCCTGCAACGCCTCTGGGACACCACAAGCCACCTCCACTGCAGGGTCACCATTGTCGACAATGGCTCCCAAGAGCCGGCAACCCAGACCCTCCTTGCCGACTGGACAGCCCGACTGGGCCCCGGCTTGCGGGTGATGGCCGATCCAGGCCCGTTCAACTGGAGTCGCCTCAATAACCGCGCCGCCCGCCCCAGCCAGGCCGACCTGTTGCTCTTCCTGAACAACGATGTGGAAGCGATCCGACCCGGCTGGCTCGAGGCCATGGCCGGCCAGGCCCTGCGCCCCGCCATCGGCTGTGTGGGTGCGGTGCTCACCTATCCCGATGGCAGCCTCCAGCATGCGGGCATTGTGGTGGGGATGGCAGGCGGCGCCGACCATGCCTACCGCGGTCTTGGGGTGGAGCATCCCGTCCATCGAGGCCGCAGCAGCTTTCTCACGAACTGGGGCGCGGTGACCGGGGCCTGCCTGATGGTGCGACGCGAGCTGTTTCTCCGCCACGGCGGCTTCGACGAACGGCTTCCCGTGGAATTCAACGATGTGGACTTCTGTCTGCGCCTCGATGCGGTTGGCTACCGCCATGTGGTGACTCCAGAGGCTGTCCTTCTCCACCGCGAGAGCCAGAGCCGTGACGCCCAGGGCAGCACAACGGCTGCCGCCGCCCTCGAACGCGTGCGTCGGCGCTGGAAAGCTCGTCTCCATGCCACCAGTCCCTGGTGGCCTGCCGCCTCGGCGCGAAACTGTGCCGATGGCCGCCCCCGGGAGTTCTGCCCTCCAGGCTGGTGGCTCGGGGATCGCATGGTCGGCCCCCAGGGCCAGCCCTGGGGAAGCTCCTAGCCCATGGCCCCCCGAGCCAGAAGCCAAACCGACACATCCCGAAATATCGTGGTCGACCTCGGAGTTCGGGGGTAACTTGGTCGAACGGGTCAACCCATCCTGAAGCACGCAAGAATTCGATGAACTCAAGCATCAGCGAATTCCAGGACGCTCTCTCCCTGAAGCGCGATGGCCGCAGAGTATCTCTTGAAGGAATCTTAACCGGGTCTGCCCTGGGGCTGTTTCTCGTCTACACCCTCAAGGACACACAGGTCCCGCTGGCACAGATTGATATCGGTTCAAGTGATGAGTGGCTCCGAACGGGTGAATTTGAGCCCATTGCCATCGGGAAAGCTAGCGGGCCCGTCGTTGCCCCCGCAGACCAACTCAAAACAGCAGGAGATTCTGCAAATCAGAATCCAGATTTGCTCAATTTATCCCCATTGAATCTGGGGAGCGGGATCAGCGCTCAGGGGGGCTTTGCCGGTGCAAGCTTTTTCCCATCTCCCCTGTCTCAAGCCAATCCTCAGTCTCCCACCGAAGATGGCCTGCCTGCCATTGGTGAATTCGGTGCATCCACGTCCGGACGGATCGGTGGCAGCTCAGGTAGCGGTGGCAGTGGTGGTGCTGTCTCCCTCAGCGCCAGCGGACTAGACACCCTCAACGACTTTTTGCGGGGCAATTCTTCTCGCAACCGCTCCAGCGATTCAACGGCGACCAATCCGCTCCAGCCTAACCAGCCAAGCCGTCCGCTTTTTGGCCAAGAGCCTCCGTCGCGGGGATTGGATTCCAATTATTTTCAACCCAATGAACTGAGTGCATCAACGACCCTGATCAATGATCGCTCATTCGGCAACTCAGATCTCAATCCATCCCGCCCAATCAATGTAGGTCTCGAATCTCCCGCAGAAGTCCTCCCCCCACCCAAGGTTTTACTGGTTCAGGTCAATACCGGGACCGACGCCGTTGCCTCCTCTGTGTTTGACGGGGCGTCGTCAACCTCACAGATCAATCAGGCCGCTCTTGACGGCGTTACGCTCGACCTGCGGGGATCAGATATTGATCATCTTGTGGTTGTATCTAACCAAGAGGTCAATCCAGTAGCGAAGAGCACGTTTACCCCTGTTCAGTTGGAGATTCTGTCTTCCAACATCGCTGCTCTGAACAGCAGTCTGACCGGCGGCGCCGATACTGACGTCTTCTTGATCCAGGCGAGCGATCTCTTCAAGTCGGTCATGGAGGGCACAGGCGGCAGCACCGCCACCGCATCAATCCAGACCATCGCCATGCAGGCCAGCGAACTGGTCAGCAACCTGCAGCCCACAATTGTTGGAGCCCAGGCCACCACTGGATTCGAATTTTTTGGACTGACCGATCTGCAAACAACAAGCCTGAATTTTGACCTGCTGACGCAGGCCGTGGCGGACAGCACAATCAGACTTGGAGACTGGGGCGATACTGTAGAGATCATCAGCACAATTGGGAATGCTGATTCCACTGAGATTGTCCTGGAGCATTCGGGATTCCTCTCCCCATCCAGCTTCCTCAATTCGGCTGATGCTCCTCAAGGAGTCTTCAATCTCAATGCACGTGCAATCGGGCTTTCCAATAGTCTTCTCGACACCGCTGGAGGAAACGACAATCTCTTTGTCTCCTCCCATGTTCATCTGGATGGTTCGGTTTCCGAAGGCGATCAATCCAAGCTTGCGATTGGAGGCCAGCTTCAGTCCATAGCCCTGTTGGATTCCCAGATTCTGCTTGGCGATGGAAACGATACCGCCATTCTCGATGGTGCAGTTGTCGATTCCTTGATTGACCTTGGCAATGGTTTCAATCAGTTGGTCACGGGCGGATCCATGCTGGATTCGACCATCAGGAGTGGGGCAGGAACCAGCCTGATTGATCTTGCCAATGCCGATAATTCCTTGACTCTGGACAGCCAAGGTGCAGTCAGGCTGCGGGGAGGCAATCAATCGGACAACATCACACTCTCCAGTCTGCCGATCATTGCCGAGATCGATGGCCAAGCCGGGCTTGATCAAGCCACGATCGACACGCCTTCTGGGGTTCAGCTGCTGATTAATGGTAACAATGCCGCTGTTGTTGCTGGAGTATCGCTGACCAACATTGAGTCGATCAAGCTCGGCAACGGTGATGACAGCATTGTCATGTCGTCAACCGGAAGCCTGGATGGATCTCTTGACGGCGGCGATGGTTTTGACCTGCTTGATTTCAGCAATCGCAGTCAATCAGTGGTCGTTGACCTTGATGCCGGTATTGCAAGTGGGATTGGCAGTGCAACCCCTGGGGCACTGACCAATATCGAAGCCGTCATCGGCACCAATCAATCGGACCAGTTCGCGGTCTCCTCAAAGCCCGGCCAATACATTGACGCAGGCGAAGGCGAAGATATGATCTATCTGCGTTGGACTCCCTGGGCGGAAGCAGATGACACTCCCTCCTCCGAGGTACTTGGTGGAGCCGGCAAGGACACGTTTATTGTTGGCAGTGGGTTTGACACTAGCCCGGTCAATATCTTCGAGCTCCCCGACATTCAATTCAATATGGGCATTAATGGTACGTACGGCCTTAGTGACAGAATAAGGTTTGGCTCAACAATCCTAACCGCTTCGGACGCCAGCGGCATTGGCAATGCAACTCTATTGCCGATTGCCCCCTTCGAGACATTGCTGATGGGCGCAGATTCCTATGGCTCAGATTTTAGCCAGTTAGCGATTGATTATTCGCCATTGCAATCGAGCAGTGCATCAATGATCAACCTAAGCCGTAACTCTGGATTCACAAGCTTCTCTCAAATTGCCAGCCTATCCCGCTTCAATGCATCCAGCTCGTCCTCATTTGAGAGTAACTTCTCGTTTGGCTAACGCAATCTAGATCGCTCATCAATTTGTCCCTCCAAGACCCGAAACGGGTTCTCCAGTGGCAGGTTCCTGATCAGTTCGGCACGCCCTGCCTGTGCCAGCAAGCAACCTAGACGTTGTTTCACAATTTTTCCCAAACGCTCAGGGGCAAGCAGACGCTGAACGGCTTGACGACCCGATTGACTCAGCCTGAACCGGACATCAGGGTCTGTCGACAGCGCACGAAGATAAGTAGCTGCTTGGTCAATGTTCGGCTCTCCCCAGAATGAGCCACAACGATAATCACCCTCTGAGCAAAGAATAGGCACAAGGTCAGCATCAACCAAGGCCGAACTACCGGGCGGCATGAAGTCAAGGTTTCCCGAATATCCCGTTGCCACAACGGCAATGCCCGACGCCATCGCTTCTGCCATTGCCAAACCAAAGCCTTCGGCACGGTGGAGATGAATCATCACATCACTGTTGATCAGAAGTTGATCCAGCTGTTCACGGGTTAGATGCGCATCAATCAATTGAATTCGGGAATCATGTGATATTCGCTGCCGTAATGATGCAAGCTCTTGAGGGAACTGCGAGCCACTGCCTACTTTGAGCACAAGCCGCGCATCAGGCAACCTATGGCCAGCAGCCTGACTGAAAGGGAAAGCCTGCTGAAAAGCGTCAATCACGCCATAGGGATTTTTACGCCCAACCGTGCTCCATAAATCAAACAGATAGACACAGACAAAATCCGCAGTCGATCTCTGGCGCTTCAAGACCTGGCGTTGCCTGTGGATGGCATCGGCACGCGCCCAATCAATCAGATGAGGCAACGGCGTCACAGGGATCGGACTGCGCAGCCCAAGACTCGTTGCCGAAAAGCTGGAAGGACACCAGAGCTGATCCAGACCGATGAATCCAGACTCCCAGCCACTGGGAAAGTCTTCGAGCTCCCATGCCCAGAAGCCAATGCGCAATGGAGCCTTGAGCTGCAGACGCTCCGCCAGACCGTCCGTTTGGCGGAGAACATTGGGATTGGTATGAATCAGATCCACCGCTGCCGGGAGGATTTCAGCAGCTGGCCGAGTTGGCTGATCATTCACATGGGTGGCCAAGGGCAAATCATGCACTTGAACCCGCACACCCGCTGCCTGGAGGCTGCGCATCGTACAGCGCGCCCCTTCCCCAAGCCCGAAGCCACCACTGAGATGCCCCCAGAGATTGACAGTGAGCTGCCGCTGGACCAGCGCGCTCATGGATACACCGGGCAGCATGATGGAAGCCATGCTAATTTACGGCTCCAGGATCTGCCCAAGAAGATCAGAAGTGTCATCCAATCCCTGCAGACACATTGAGCTGACTCCTACAGAAGCCAAAATTCTTGAGGAGCTTGTGGGGCGATACGAAGCAAGTATCCTCGGCGAGACAGGCGTCTGCACAGACCATGATGAGCTCTTTAACCTTCGGCTTCTCTCTTCCTTGCTTGCAGATATACGCGATAAATTCCATCCGAGTCAATGGATAACGGCATCCTGCGCCAACTGCGGGACAGAGTACATCTGCTCCGACAGCAGCAATCGTTTCTGCTCAGAGAAATGTCGTCGTCGCTTCGAGAGGCTAGCCAAAAAGGCGATCAAGAATATCTCTTCACTCTAAGCACTGAACCAACTTTATCGCGCACCAGCATACCTGGCGGCAACGTTCTTGGCTGAGAAGACTTACTTTTTTCCTGACGGCAAAAGAGTATTGACGACTCCATAAATCTTGTCGTCCATGTCGCTGGTTTTGCTTCTCTTCCTGGGCCTGGCGGCAGTTCTGATCGGACTGATCCTGTCCTATGGCGCCTGGATCATGACCTGGTGGATCATGGACCACTGGACCGAAGCGGCAAGGGTCAAGATCCGAGCAGAGCGACTCCGTCGTGATGCTGAAGCCTATGCCCGTGCCGCCGCAACAGCGCAGCAAGCCAACCGAGCCAGAGCCAGACGAGCAAGGATCAGGGTTGGCGAAGTCTTTGATCTGGATGGCAAGCGAATCGCCCTGACCCTTGATCAGCTGTCAACCTTTCGAACGCGCTGTTGCCTCGAGCTCGACCTGAATCCGAGCACCTCCTGGAGCGAGATTCGACAGCAGTGGCGTCGTCGCAGCATGGCCTGGCATCCGGATCATGGCGGATCATTGGATGTCTGGCTGCGAAAACAGAGGGCCTACGAAGCCCTGGCTCAGCTCAACCGTTGGCAGAGCAATCAACCCCATTGACACGGATCAGTACGTTCAGTCAGTTGAGCTCGTGATCCAGAATTCAGTGGATCGATTCACAGGAATGAAAAAGCCCTTCTCCTGAGGAGAAGGGCTTGACCAGCAATTGATTTTCGAAGTCGGTATTCCGAAATCGATGAGCTGATTGCCTGTTGGTTTGAGGCTTGACCTCAGCCGATCGAAGGAGCCATCAGAGCCACGGGGGTGGCTTCAGCGGCGGCCAGATCGAGCGGGAAGTTGTGAGCATTGCGCTCGTGCATCACTTCCATGCCCAGACCAGCGCGGTTCAGCACATCGGCCCAGGTGTTCACCACACGGCCCTGGCCGTCGAGGATCGACTGGTTGAAGTTGAAACCGTTCAGGTTGAAGGCCATCGTGCTCACGCCCAGGGCGGTGAACCAGATGCCGACCACGGGCCAGGCAGCCAGGAAGAAGTGGAGGCTGCGGCTGTTGTTGAAGGAAGCATATTGGAAGATCAGGCGACCGAAGTAACCGTGGGCTGCCACGATGTTGTAGGTCTCTTCCTCTTGGCCGAACTTGTAGCCGTAGTTCTGACTCTCGCTCTCGGTGGTTTCACGCACCAGCGACGAGGTCACCAGGGAGCCGTGCATGGCGGAGAACAGGCTGCCGCCGAACACACCGGCCACACCCAGCATGTGGAAGGGGTGCATCAGGATGTTGTGTTCAGCCTGGAACACCAGCATGTAGTTGAAGGTGCCCGAGATGCCGAGGGGCATGCCGTCAGAGAAGGAACCCTGACCGAAGGGGTAGATCAGGAACACGGCGCTGGCAGCGGCCACGGGGGCGCTGTAGGCGACGCAGATCCAGGGGCGCATGCCGAGGCGGTAGGACAGTTCCCACTCGCGGCCCATGTAGGCGAAGACGCCGATCAGGAAGTGGAAGACCACCAGCTGGTAAGGACCGCCGTTGTACAGCCACTCGTCGAGGCTGGCGGCTTCCCAGATGGGGTAGAAGTGCAGGCCGATGGCGTTGCTGGAGGGAACAACAGCACCGGAGATGATGTTGTTGCCGTAGATCAGACTGCCGGCAACGGGCTCACGGATGCCGTCGATGTCGACGGGGGGAGCGGCGATGAAGGCAACGATGAAGCAGATGGTGGCGCTCAGCAGCGTCGGGATCATCAGCACACCGAACCAGCCCACATAGAGGCGGTTGTTGGTGGAGGTGACCCACTCGCAGAACTGATTCCACGCAGAAGCGCCTTGGCGCTGCTGGAGAGTGGTGGTCATGAGAACAGGGGTTGGTAATCCAGGGCCCGGAGGCTCCGGAAGAGGTATGGACGGATTTCCGTTGAGGGGAAACCCTCCACAGAGGCGATCCGCCTGTGGATGACCGTAAAGGAATGTTGCGGATCTGTAAAGGGGGGTTCATGAAGTTTCTGGCTTGGGCGGCTTCCCCTCCCCCTGCCCCTGGGCTGCGCTGGGCTCCACGCCTGGGCTCCAGCAACGGCCCCAGGCTCCGGCGCGTGGTCAACGCGGTGGCGCACTGCTAGGAGTTCGGGTCTCGCTCCATCACCAGGGCATGACCATCACGCCGCAACGCTTTCCCTTTCTCCGCAACGGAGGTGCCCTGGTGCTGCTCAGCTCGGCGTGGCTGCTGGCGGCCTGCCAGCCGAAGGTGGCGCAACCGATCAAGGTGGATGCAGGCCAGCAGCAGCGTCTCAATCAGTTGGAGCTGAAAGTGCAGCAGCTGGAGCAGAAGCTCAATGCCACAACGCCCCGCGATCCGGCCGATCGGGACGGCAAGCCCCCCGCCGGCCCCGTGAAGTCGCTCACCCTTCGCAGCGGCAGCGACGACGATCGCCTCCGCATCTACTGGGCTGATGGCAGCAGCAGTGACCTGCCCTGCACCAAGGAACAGGGCACCCTGGTCTGCGGTTGATGCCGGCCATCCCCAGCTTGACAAGCTCAGTCAGCGCCGCTGAGCTAGCGGGCCATTCCGCTTCTCTCCCTTCTCCCATGCGCGCCTCCCTGTCCCCGCAGGCACTGCAAGCTGTCCTGGCGGGTTCCCTGGCCGCAGTTGCGCCCCTGAGCCTGGCTGTCCCGGCGGCCCTGGCCACCTCGCCGCTGGCTGAAGCCCCTGCTCCAGCCGAAACCCGCTTAGCGCAACTGGACAACGGAATGCCGTCGCCTTACAGCGGCATCCGCGCCCTCAACCTGGCCCGCAACGCGGCTGTGAAGCTCAATGGCGGCCTCGGGGTCTATCGGCCGGCCTCCTGCATGTTCCGCTCCACCTCGCAGGACAATGACTGCCTGATCTCGGCCGATGCTCAAGGATTCCTGTTCCGCTTTCTGGGGGGACAACCCGGATGGGAACAGCTTGATCTGCCGCCCACGGTGGAGACCGAGATCCTGATCTCTCCGGATGGCCGCGAGGTGGTGAGCGTGATCTACAACGGCAAGCCACGGCCGCCCATTCAGACGGAACCCGGGGATGCGCCCGTTGAGTCTGATCCCGCACCGCCTCAGAGCTGAGATCGGCAGGCCTGGGACCAGAGCGAGGTCACCCCTGCTCGAGTGCCAGGAGAGAGGCAACGGCACCGAGCGCCTCGGACCAGGCGCTGTCCACCGGCCAACTCTCACGCCTGGTCAGACTCAGGGCAATCCCTTTCTCGCCATAGGCCGCCTCGTTGAGGAACACCGGCCAGACCGGTTCAGACTCCAGACCCGGTGGCGGCACGTAGGGAAGGGGTTGCCCCTCTTCCCCCAGAAAAAGCGGATCACCGGGCCACATCGGCTGCCAATCGCGGTGCATCCGTCGCGGGTCAAAGCAGGCCGCCACAGCACCATGGGCATGGCGGGGCAGATCGAGGATGAGGAGATGGCGATGCACCACCAGCTGTCGCGGCAGACGCAGCTGACCGCGGCCCGCCGCCGCCAGGGCCGCCAGCGACGCCTCCACAGCCAGCTGGGTCTGGACGCAGATCGCCGGCACCACCACCCCCTGCGGCACCGGCCCCACCTCCACCACCAGGCCGCAGGGCCAGCGCTCCACCAGAAAACCGCTCTGGTGGGGATCGGCCTCATGCAAATAAACCGGAAGACCCAACGTTCCCTGCAGGGCGGCCGCCAAGGCCAGATCCGGCGGGCGCCGGCCGTAGACCACCAGGCTGTTGCCCATGGCTGCCGTTGTGCTGTGCAGATCGAGCGCCACCAGGCAGGGCTGCGTCCCCTCGGGGCCGTGGCGGCGGATCAGTTCACGGGCCCGCTGCATCTCGTAGGCATCCTCGGCGGGATCGTCCAGCAGGTCCGGCACGAAGCAGCGGTTGAGGTCGCGATCGCGATAGCGGCAGTTCGACGCATGGGCTTCGGGGTTGCCCAGCACCAGCTCCAAGGCCAGTCCACTGCGATCGAGCAGGGCCGGCTGCCGCCGCCAGGCGTCCAGCAACCAGGGGGCATTGCGCTCGTTGCCGTGGGTTCCTGCCACCACCAACACCTGAGCCCTGTCACCACCGCTCATGGGCTGCCTGCACGATCGCTCGCTACCCAGCCTGGCGCAGCGCTGGCCGAGAGTTGGACCTTGCCGCTGCCCTGTCATGCGCCCCCCCGCCCCCGTGGTGCAAGCGGTTCGCCAGGTCTGGGAATGGCAGTGGCGTCAGCTGATGGGCGGTCTGGGGCCGGCCGATGCCGAGGGCAACTACCGGCGTCCGGCCGCCGCCTACGGCCAGCTGCCCCCCCTGCCGCCGCGGGCCGGCGAGGCCGGCAGCCACGTGCTGATCGTGGGCCGCAGCTGCCCCTGGGCCCACCGGGCCTGGCTGGTCTGGACCCTGCGCCAGCTGGACGCCACGATCACGCTGCAGGTGGTGGAACCCGACCGACGGGGAGGGCGCTGGTGCTTTCCAGAACCCTTCGAGGGCTGCTCCACCCTGGCGGAGCTTTACCAGCGCCGTGCCCCTGGCGCCAGCGCAGCGCCGGCCCACGGACCCGCCACGGTGCCCTGCCTCTACAGCCGCACCGAGGGGCGGATCCTGGTGAACGAAAGCGCGGTGCTGATCGAGCTGCTCAATCAATGGCCCGCACCTTCCAGCGCCTGCGATCTGGCTCCGGCGTCGCACTCCAACCTGATCCAGGAGTGGCGAGAGCGGCTGCAGCACAGCGTCAACGATGGCGTGTACCGCTGCGGATTTGCCCGCAACCAGGCGGCCTACGACCGGGCCGAGGCAGCCCTGTTCAGCACCCTCTGCGCCGCGGATGAGGTCCTCGCCGCGGCCGAAGCCAAGCTGCCGCCAGCTGCCGGGAAGCCAGGCCCCTGGCTCTGCGGCGGCAGCGAGCCCTCCCTGGCGGACGTGATCCTGTTTCCCACCCTGATCCGCCTGGAGCTCGTCTACGCGCCCCTGTTCGGCTGCAGCCGCCTGCCGCTGTGGCAGTTGCCGGCCCTGTGGCGCTGGCGCCAGCGCTTCTACGGCCTGGCCGGTGTGGCAGCCACCTGCTGGCCGGAGCACTGGCGGGCCGATTACTTCGGCAGCCTGTTTCCGCTGCACCCCTCCGGCATTGTCCCGGCAGGCCCGGCCCTGGCCACACTGGTGAACGGCACCCCAGCCGTTTCCTGCCAGAGGATCGATGCAGAGTCCTGATGCCGTCCACGAGGGCTACTACGGCCCCTACACCATCACGGCCGACGACCGCCGTGAGGTGTTGGGCTATCGGCTCGCCCTCACGGCCGTGGCCATCGGCCAGCTGGGCCTGCTGCTGCAGTGGCGCCAGTGGGGACCGGATCTGGTCTGGCCCTGGCTGCTGGTGATGGCGGCGGGCCTGGGGCTGGCCCTGCGCTGGATTCACATCTACCTGCGGCCCCTGCACCGGGCCCTGCAGGTGTTCTGGCTGCTGGGCTGCCTGGGCGGAATCGCGCTGGCTGCCCAGGCCGGTGCCAGCGCCATGCTGCCGGAGATGGCACGCCAGCCACTCTGGATCCTGGCGATCGGCCCCTTCTTCGCCGCCCTGGCCGGGGTGGGCTTCAAGGAGTTCTTCTGCTTCCGGCGGCCCGAAGCCATCGGTGTGACCCTGCTGCTGCCGCTGGCCCTGCTGGGCCGTCTCAGTGGCCTGCTCGATCCCGGCGCCACGGTGGCGCTGCTGGCAACCGAAAGCGCCCTGCTGCTGCTGTTGTGTCTGCGCAAATTCCCGATGCCGGCCGCTGCGGATGTGGGCGACAAGAGCGTGTTCGAGGAGATGGAGCGGCAACGGCAGGCCCCGGCGGCCGACGGCTTGCGAGGCTGAACACCGGCCCGCCCCGCAGCCCACCTGACCCATGAGCCTGATCAGCCTGGTGGATGCCGGCAAGGACTTCGGCATCCGCACCCTGTTCGAGAACCTGACCCTGCATGTGGGGGAGCGGGAGCGGCTCGGGCTGATCGGCCCCAATGGCGCCGGTAAATCCACCCTGCTACGGGTGCTGGCCGGCCTCGAACCCCTGGGCAGCGGCGAGCGGCGCTGCGCCAGCAGAACCCGGGTGGTGCTGGTGGACCAGGACCCCGTCTTCGATCCCGCCAACACCGTGCTCGAGCAGGTCTGGGCAGACTGCGGCGAGAAGGCCGATCTGCTGCTGCGCTACGAGCAGCTCAGCCATGCGGTGGCGGCCAATCCCGAGGACGGCGCGCGGCTGGCTGAGCTCAGCGATCTCCAGGCCCAGCTGGACCGCAGCAACGGCTGGCAGCTGGAACAGCAGTGCCGCGAGGTGCTGCAGCGGCTGGGGCTGGGCGACGGCCACCAGCGGCTCGGTGATCTGTCCGGTGGCTTCCGCCGGCGGGTGGCCCTGGCGGCCGCCCTGGTGGCCGAACCGGACGTGCTGCTGCTCGATGAACCCACCAACCACCTCGATGCCCACGGGGTGGAATGGCTGCAGAGCTATCTGGGCCGCTTCCCCGGCGCCCTGGTGCTCGTCACCCACGACCGCTACGTGCTCGACCGGGTGACCCGGCGGATCGTGGCCGTGGAACAGGGGGAAGCCCGGCCCTACGAGGGCAATTACGCCACCTATCTCAAGCACCGGGCCGAGGAGGAGGCCTCCGAAGCCGCCACGGCCGCGAAATTCAAGGGCACCCTGCGGCGCGAGCTGGCCTGGCTGCGCCAGGGCCCCAAGGCCCGCAGCACCAAGCAGAAGGCGCGCCTGCAGCGCATCGAGGCCCTGCGGGAGACGCCGCCGCGCCAGGGTCGCGGCCAGGTGAGCCTCACCACCAACAGCCGGCGCCTCGGCAAACGGGCGATCACGGCCGAGGATCTGTGCGTGAGCAGCGTCGAAGGGGAGCAGGGCCGCACCCTGCTGCGCCAGTTCAGCTACGACTTCAGCCCCGAAGACCGGGTGGGGATCATCGGTCCGAACGGTGTCGGCAAATCCAGCCTGCTGGAGGTGATCGCCGGTCGGCGCCAGCCCAGCGGCGGCAGCCTGGAGCTGGGCAGCACCGTGAAGCTGGCCTACTTCGATCAGCACAGCGATGTGCTGCTGCAGGCCAGCGCCGACGGCACACCGGCCCTGGAGCGCAAGGTGATCGATGTGGTGAAGGATGCCGCCAGCCGCGTGGACGTGGACGGGGTGGAGCTCAGCGCCTCGCAGCTGCTGGAACGGTTCCTGTTTCCACCGGCCCAGCAGCATCAGCCGGTGCGCAAGCTCTCCGGCGGTGAGCGGCGGCGGCTGCACCTCTGCCGGCTGCTGATCGAAGCGCCGAACGTGCTGCTGCTCGATGAACCCACCAACGACCTCGACGTGCACACCCTCAGCGTGCTGGAGGACTTCCTCGAAGACTTCCGCGGCTGTGTGGTGGTGGTGTCGCACGATCGCTACTTCCTCGATCGCACCGTGGATCGGCTGTTCAGCTTCGAAGACGGCGAGCTGCGGCGTTTCGAGGGGAACTACAGCGCCTACCTCGAGCGCAGGGATCAGGGGGGAGGCAACCGGGGAAGCAATCAGAACAACCGCCAGTCAGGGTCAGGCCAAGCCTCGCCGGAGCCCGGTTCTGCCACTCCAGCGACCCAGGCGGCCACAACCCCAGGAGGAAGCGCATCCGCACAGGCAAAGCTGCGGCGCCGCAGCTTCAAGGAGAGCCGCGAGCTGGAGCACCTGGACAGGGATCTGCCCCTCTTCGAGGAACGCCGCCGCGACCTGGAGCAACGCCTCGCCGGGGGCGGCGAGGATTACACCGCCCTGGAGAGCCTCACCCAGGAGCTGGCCGAGCTGATCGAGCGGATCGGCGCAGCGGAGGAGCGCTGGCTAGAGCTGAGCGAGCTGACAGCCTGAGCGGCGACGGCGGCGGGGGTGGGCCATCTCCAGACCGTTTGAACCCGCCGCTCCGGTTTCGGCACCGCGGGGCGGCAAGCCGCACACCGGGCCGAGGGGTTCCGGCAAACGCCAGGGCTGGACGCGCGGCGGCGCACCCGCGTCTTCAGCCAGCTTGATCGCGGTGGGTTTGTAGTCGTCAACGCCGCGATGGAGTGCCATCTGATCTCCCATGCGGCGCAGATAGAGGTCGTGCGCCCAGGTGATCAGGCGGTGCTCGTAGGCCTCGCAGGCCGCCCGCGGTGACGGGAATCGCTGACTCACCAGGCCGCTGGGCGCACACTGCTTCCACTCGAGGATCTCGGCGAAGCTGAGGCCGCGGCGCCACTGGCGCTGCTCGGAGAGGTAGCAGTGGTCGTCCGGGCCATTGATCCAGATCAGGCGACCTGCCTCATCGATGAAATGGCGACCCAGGCGTTGCCTGATGCGTGCCATGCGCGTGCCCTCCACTGGCTACGCCCTTGCTGATAGCCACGCCGAACCAGATCAGCAGCAGCGCACAGAGGCCCACCCATGCCGTGATGGCCCGTAAGGTGGAACCGATGATCTCCGGTGCGCCACGGCCGGCATTTGCATGAACACGATCGACGAGCACATCCAGAAGGATCAGACTGAGCTCGAAGCGGCCCGTGCCTCCGGCGACCTCGCCAAGCTGCGTCACCTCGAGGGCGAACTTCACGATCTGCAGGAATACAAGGAGCACCACCCCGAAGAGAGCAAGGATCCAACCTCCCTGGAGGTGTATTGCGATCTGAACCCTGAAGCCCCCGAATGCCGTGTCTACGACGACTGAGGCTTGTCCAGGCTGAGGCTCATCCAGGCTCAGTCGTCATCCCGGCAAGCAGCATTCCCCCATCCCAGGCTTCTTGATTGGGAGATCTCTCTTCCTGGGGCTGTATTTGCTTTGCTGCCCCACAACGCCTGCCGTTGTGGGGATTGTCTTTGGGAGCGAGCCAGTCAGAGCAGAGCCTCCGCCGTCAGAGTCAGCGCCCCTGCAGCAGCCTCGAGCAAGGCAGCTCAGATGCCGCTCAAACCCAGATCCGAGGCCGCTCAGCCCACGCCCAGTGCCTGCCACACGGCCTGCTTGAGGGGCTCCAGTCCCTGGGCCATCGCCGCCGAGATCGTCAGCACGGGCTGGCCGAGGCGAGCTTCGATCCGCAGGCGCAGCGCCTCCAGCTCCTCGGGATCGAGCAGCTCCAGCTTGTTGAGCACCACCAGCCGCGGCCGTTCCGACAGGCCGTGGCCATAGGCCTTGAGCTCTTCCTCCACCACGGCCAGATCCCGCTCCACATCAGGAGCACCGACATCGACCAGATGGAGGAGCAGGCGGGTGCGCTCGATGTGGCGCAGAAAATCGTGACCCAGGCCCGCCCCCTGGGCTGCGCCGGCAATCAGGCCGGGGATGTCAGCAAAGACTGTGCCATCACCGGTGGGGCGGCGCACCACACCCAGATTGGGCACCAGGGTGGTGAAGGGGTAATCGGCAATTTTGGGCCGGGCTGCGGACAGCACCGAAATCAGAGTGCTCTTGCCGGCATTGGGCAAGCCGATGATGCCCACTTCCGCCAGCAGCTTGAGCTCGAGCTGCAGCGGCCAATGCTCCCCCTCCTTGCCTTCGGTGAACTTCTCGGGGGCCCGGTTGCGGTTGCTGAGGTAGTGGGCGTTGCCGAGGCCACCGCGGCCACCGGCGGCCACCAACAACTCGTCGCCGGGTTCGGTGAGATCACCCAGCAGGATGCCAGTGCGCAGGTGACGCACTTCGGTGCCACAGGGCACCTTGATCACCAACGGCGATCCACTGGCGCCGGTGGAACGGTTGGGCCCACCACGGCGGCCGTCATCGGCGGCGAACAGCCGCTTGTATTTGAAGTCGAGCAGGGTCTGGAGGTTGCTGTCCGCCACCAGCAGCACATGGCCGCCACGGCCACCGTCGCCTCCGGATGGCCCACCAGCCGGCACATACTTTTCACGGCGGAAGGCCACGATGCCGTCGCCACCGCGCCCGCCCTGAACGGCAATGCGGGCCTGATCAATGAATTGCAAGGGGGACGGGGAAGGCGAACGACGCTGCCGGAACTCCGCAACCGGGACCTCCGCGATCGACAACCCTAGGATCGCCGGGTCGCAGGGCTGGTTTGGCCGAGGTTCGATTCCAGCAGGTCAGCAAGACCTATCCGCCGCGGCGCGGAAGTGAGCCCGTCTCTGTGCTGCGCCAGCTGGACCTGGCCATCGCCGACGGTGAATTCCTGGTGCTGGTGGGCCCCTCCGGCTGCGGCAAAAGCACCCTGTTGCGGCTGCTGGCGGGCCTGGAGACCCCCAGCGGTGGCGAGATCTATGTGGGCGGCAATCCGGTGAGCCGGCTGCGGCCCGGCCAGCGTGACGTGGCCATGGTGTTCCAGAGCTACGCCCTCTATCCCCACCTGAGCGTGGCGGACAACATCGGCTTCGGTCTGCGGCGCAGCCGCCCCCGCAGCGCGCCCCAGCAACTGCAGGACGCCCTGCACCGGGCCAGTCGCCAGCTGCCGCCCCTGCTGCGGGTGCCCTCCGAGCGCGAGGAGCGGATCGAACGGCGCATCGCCGAGGTGGCCGAGACCCTGGAGCTGGAGCCGCTGCTGCAGCGGCGCCCCAAGGAGCTCTCGGGAGGCCAGAAGCAGCGGGTGGCCCTGGGGCGGGCGATTGCACGCTCGCCGGCGGTTTTCCTGATGGATGAACCGCTCAGCAATCTCGACGCCAAGCTGCGCACCGGCACCCGTGCCCAGATCGTCGAGCTGCAGCGACGCCTCGGCACCACCACCCTCTACGTGACCCACGATCAGGTGGAGGCCATGACCATGGGGCACCGCATCGCCGTGCTCAATGCCGGCCGGCTGCAGCAGCTGGGCACGCCGATGGAGCTCTATCAGTGGCCCTCCAATCTGTTTGTGGCCCAGTTCATCGGCAGCCCGCCGATGAATCTGCTGCCGGTGATCGCCCTGGGCGGGGATCAGGTGCAACTGGGCTCACGCCGCTTTCTGGTGGAGGGGCCGGTCACCCAGGCCCTGGCCGCCCATGCCGAGAGCGCCTCAGCCAGCAGCCTGACCGCTGGGCTGAGGCCGGAACATCTACGGCTGGCCCCCGCCACCAACCGCAACCTGCCGGCCGAGGTGACCCATCTCGAGGCGCTCGGCAACGAGCAACTGATCAGTTGCCGGTTGCAGGAGACCAGCCATCTGGTGCTGTTGCGGGCCGATCCCTCGCAGCACCTGGCTCCGGGCCAGACCATCCAC
Source organism: Synechococcus sp. CCY9202 (assembly GCF_034931685.1). Classification (NCBI taxonomy): domain Bacteria; kingdom Bacillati; phylum Cyanobacteriota; class Cyanophyceae; order Synechococcales; family Synechococcaceae; genus Synechococcus; species Synechococcus sp. CCY9202. Next base: position 16,272 of record NZ_JAYGID010000109.1, on the reverse strand, counting down.
CTGGAGGTGGAGCCGAGCGGCTGGCGGTTCTTCGATGCCTCCGGCGAGGCCCTGCCCATGCCCCTGCCGGTCCCCATGGACCACGAGCCGAAGCTTCCAGACGTCGGACGGATCTGATGGCTCCAGCCTGATCACCCGAGCCCGATCACCGGGGCCAGATCACCGTGCAGCCCTGGCCGCCGTCACCCTGCTCCGCGTCGCCCACCCGCTCCACGTAGGGCACACCGGCCAGCCACTCGCGCAGCCCCCGTTTGAGCCGGCCCGTTCCGATGCCGTGGATCACCCACACCGGGCCATTGGCACCGCGCAGGTGTTCCTCCACCGCCGCCTCGGCTTCATGGACGCGCATCCCCCGCACGTCCACGGTGTTGCGCTCGGTGCGCACATCCGGCCCGCGGCTGGCGGGCGAGCGGCGGCTGCGGATCTGCACCACGGCAGCGGCAGGCTCCGGCAGGGTGGGTTTCTCGCCATGCAACCCCTCGATCGCCGTCAGATCGACGGTGAGCCGCAGCACACCGCAGCGCACGTTGAGTTCGCGGCCATCGCCTGAGATGGCCAGCACTTCGGCGGCCTTGCCCAGGGCCAGGAGCCGCACCCGATCGCCCACCATGGGCTGCCAGCCGCGATGGTCACGCCGCTCGGGCTGGGGCCGGTGCTGCCGCTCCAGGGTCTTGAGCCGCTGCCCCGCCTGGCGGGCCGTTTCCCCCAGGCTGGCCGCAGAACCACCGCCATCGCGGGCCGCCCCCTGCCGGAGCCGGCGAATGATGCGGCGCACCTCCTTCTGGCCGTCGCGAATCGAGTGCTCCAGCTCCAGCCGCCGCCGCTCCTGCAGCTCGGCGGTCTGCTCCTTCTGCTGCTGCCAGCGCAGCAGCAGCTCCTCATGCAGCAGCTCGGTGCGGGCCAGCAGGGCCGCCGCCTCTTCCGCCGCCAGCTGCTGACGCTGGCGCTCATCCTCGAGACCTTCGATCACCCGGTTCACCTCGCCTTCACCGGCCGGCTCGAGCTGGGCCGCCGCCGCCTGCACCACCGCAGGCTCCAGACCCAGACGGGTGGCGATCGCCAGGGCATTGCTGCGCCCCGGGATGCCCCATTGCAGCCGGTAGGTGGGCGAGAGGGTCTCCACGTCGAAGGCCACCGAGGCGTTCTCGAAGCGCGGATCGCCGTATTTGAGGGCCTTGAGCTCACCGAAGTGGGTGGTGGCGATCGTGAGCCGGGCCCGATCCGCCAGATGCTTGAGCAGCGCCGCCGCCAGGGCCGACCCCTCCTGCGGATCGGTGCCGGCCCCCACCTCATCGAGCAACACCAGCGAAGCGCCCGCATCCTCGGGGCCGAGGGCCGCGAGGATGCGGGCGATACGGCGGATGTGGCCACTGAAGGTGGAGAGGCTCTGCTGCAGCGACTGCTCATCGCCGATGTCGGCCAGCACCTGGGCGCACCAGGGAAACCGGGGAGTGCCGGAGCAGGGCAGAAACAGACCGGCTCGCGCCATCAGGGCCGCCAGCCCCACGCTTTTGAGCGTCACCGTTTTGCCGCCGGTGTTGGGGCCGGTGATCGCCACGACGCGCAGGTCGTTGCCCACGGTGAGGCTCACCGGCACCACCGGCGCGCCAGCCTCGCGCCGCTCCTGCCAGAGCAGCAGGGGGTGGCGCAGCTCGCGCAGCTCGAAGGCCGCTTCTGGATCCTCGAGCAGCTGGGGCCGCACCGCCCCGAGCCAGGCGCCATATCGGGCGCGGGCCAGGGCAGCATCCAGCTGGACGAGCACCGCCTGGAGGTGCTGCAACGCCGCAGCTTCCTCGGCCACCGCTGCGCTGAGCTGCCGCAACACCTCCCGCTCCAGGTCCCGTTCCTGACCCTCCAGCTCGCGGATGCGGTTGCCGAGGGCCACCACGGCCTGGGGTTCCAGGAACACCGTCTGACCCGAGGCGGAGCTGTCGTGCACCAGGCCGGGCAACTGGCTGGCCGCACCGGCCTTCACCGCCAGCACGGGCCGACCGTTGCGCTCGCTGATCACCGTGTCCTGCAGGAGAGCGGCATGGCGCCGCAGCAGATCCTGAAGTCGCTCGCGCCGCTCGCCACGCACTCCCTGCAGCTGGCGTCGCAGACCGGTCAGGGGGGGACTGGCCCGATCCGCCACCCGGCCACCCTCCTCCAGGCAGAAATGCAGGCGCTGCTCCAGCTCGGGCAGGGTGCGCAGCCCCGCCACCAGAGCCGAGCTGGTGGGCCGCAGCTCCGGATCCTCGATCTGCCGCCGCAGGCGCCTGGCCGCCGCCAGGGTGGAGGCCAGCAGCAGCAGGGATTCGCCATCGGCGGTGCCCTCCTTGGCGCAGAGCAGCACCGTGGCGGCGATGTCGCCGGCCCCCTGAAAACTGAGCCCACCCTCCACCAGGCCATCGAGGCCGAGCAACTCGGTGGTTTCGGCCAGCAGGCGCTGACTGGCGGCACAGCTCGGCGCCAGGGGCAGGTCGAGGCAATGGCTGCGGCCGGCCGCTGTGCTGGCGAAGCTGGCGACATGGCCGGCCAGGCGCGGCCATTCCAGCAGCTCAAGCGTGTCGTGCTGCACCGGCGTCGGGGCCGGCGGCGCACCGGAGGACTGGATCAACTGCGCTCCCCCGCCAGCGGCGGCACGGGAATCGGGGCCTGGCCCGGCACGTTGGAGGGGATGCCGGCGGCTGGCTCGTAGAGCATCTCCAGCCAGTTGCCCTCGGAATCCTGAAAGTAGAAGGACGCCGTGCCGTCGCGGTGGTCATGCACCGGCCCCACCGGATGACCGGCCGCCGCCAGGCGGGCATGGGCCTCCTCCACCTCGCAGCGCTCACAGAAGTGGAAGGCGACGTGGGGACCGGCCGCCTTGTAGCTGGGGCTCAGCAGGGCAATGCCGTCGCCATTGCGGGGGTTCTGGAGATAGGCCCAGTCGTCGGCCTCCCAGGTGAGCCGAAAACCAAGCGAGCCATAGAACGCCGTGGCACGGTCCATGTCCTGCACCCTCAGGGCCACGTGACCGAGGCGGTGGGTTGCAGGCCGGGGGGCAGACATGGCGATGGGTGCCTCGGCCTCCATTGTCCGCTTTACCGGGCAACACTGAGACCTCGTCCCAGCGCCTCAGCCCGTGACCCCAGCTCAGTCGGGTCAACCCAGCAGCTTCTGGCTCACCAACCGAGGGGTGGTGGCGACCGGGTTCCTGGTTCTGGAGCTGGTGTTCTTCGCCACCGACTCGGTGGGCGTACCCGCCCACGCCTATGTGAGTGGCGACGTGGGAGGAACGCCCTACCTCGCCGGCTGGTTCAGCCACGCCTTCCTGATTCCGGCCGCGCTGATCATGCCGCTGCTTGGCAGCCTGCGTGAGCGGGTGGGGGCCAAAGCGATCGCGACCGTGGGTCCAGGGCTGTTCGGCGTGGCCTGCCTGATCAGCGCCATGGCCACCGATCCCCAGCTGTTCATCGCCATGCGCGTCCTGCAGGGACTGGGGGCCGGCGTGATCCCAGCCGCCGCCGGCGGCTATCTGGGCGGCCAGCTGGGGGAGAAATACACGCCGATGGGTAAAGGACTGGTGGCGTTGGCGCTGGTCACCGGCTCCAGTGCCGGCATCCCCTTTTCCGGTTTCATCACCTGGTATTTCAGCTGGCGGGTGCTGTATGGGGTGCTGGGCCTCACCGCCCTGGTGGCGGTGGCCGTGATCGCCCGGCTGATGCCAGCCACCCCAGGCAACCCGCAGGCTGAGATCGACTGGCTTGGTTATGGGCTGATGGCCGGCGGCTTCGGTCTGCTGGCGGTGTCACTTGTGGTGGGCAACCAGCAGGAGTGGTTCCAGAGCAGCACCTATGTGGTGATGCTGTGGAGCGCCCTGCTGCTGATCGGCCTGTTTGCCTGGAGGGCGGTGGCGGTACCGAAGCTGATCAACCTGCGCATCTTCCAGGACATCAACTACTGCATCAGCGTCGTGAACCTGAGCTCGGTAATGTTCTTCCTGTTCATGATGTTCGCCATCGTGCCCCGCTTTCTCACGGTGGCGCTGGGCAACACGATCGCAACTTACTCCTGGTCCTTTGTGCCATTTGTGGGTACCGCGGTACTCACAGCCGTGATGGTGACCCCGGGGGTCAGCCCCCATCTGATCGCTGCCCGGATTCCGGCCAAGAAGAAGCTCTGCGCGACCGCGATCCTGCTGTTTGCCCTCACGGCCCTGTGGATGGCCCACACCAGCGCCCAGCAGAACAACGCCAATCTGACGATTCAGCTGATGGCCGTAGGGACGTGCTTCGCGCTGATCAACTGCCTGGAAATCCAGATGTCGTTTTCCACCATGGCGCCCGAGCTGATGACCAGCGCCAGCTCGGTGCTGTTCTTCTGCGCCAACATCTCGAAGGCGCTTTCGGGAGGCGTGAGTGCCGCCATCCTCACCGTCACCAGCCAGGGCAGCTGGGATCGATTCCGTGAACGAATCAGCAGCACCAGTCCAGCGATGGAGGCCTTTCAACAACCCCTGAGCGGCCACTCAGCGGGCATCAGTGGCGACACCTGGTCGCAGGGCTCCCTGGAACTGATCAACAAGGCAACCGCTCAACAGGTTGAAGTGGTGGCGTTCATCAACATCGCCACCCTGGTGGGCCTGGCGCTGCTGGCTTTGTGCGCCCTGCCGCTGCTGCACCGCAGCCCAGGTCCGAGGCGCTGAGCCCGCAGCCACCGCCGCAACTCCTGGCAATCAAGCGCCCTAAGCTCCATGTGATTGACCTGCCTAAGGGGCACGCATGAGCGCTACGGCCCTCAACCCAGGCGAAGCCCCTGGGGCTCCAGCTCCGCCCCCTGCTCCCCCCGGCAAACGGGGTCGCGGGCGCACACTCTGGATCGCCGGCGGTGCCGTCGCGCTGGTGGGGGCGGGGCTGACGGGCTATTTCGTTCGCAATCATTATTTCCCTAGTACCAACGACGCCTACGTGCATGCCTACACCGTGACGGTGTCGCCCTACGTGGAGGGCTATATCAAGACCATCCAGGCTGAGCCCAACGCCTTCGTGAAGAAGGGCCAGCTGCTCTACGAGATCGTGCCGCTGCCCTTTCAGCTCAGCGTGGCTCAGCAGCAGCACCAGGTGGAGGCAGCGATTGCCCAGAAATCCTCCCTGGAGGATCAACTGCTCAAGGCTCGCCAAGCCCTGAAAGATCAGCAGGCAAGCCAGTGGCTCATCGACCTCAACCAGCAACGCTATGCCTACCTCCAGCAACAGCAGGTGGTAGCCCTGGAGAAAGAGCAGGAATTCGAAAGCGCCAAGCTGGAGGCCAAAGCCAAAGTCAAAAGCGCAACAATCGAAATCTCAAGACTGCAGAAACAGATCAGCGAGCAAGACGCCAATATTCGCGCCATGCGGGCTGCGGTTGGCACTGCGAAAGTGAATCTCAATTACACGCGCTACTACGCACCCATGGATGCCTACGTGAGCAATAGTTTCAGCATTCGCGCGGGGCAATACGTCAAGCCAGGCCAGGCCATGTTCAAGCTGATCGACAACACCCACTGGTGGGTGGACGCCAACTTCATGGAGTCGCAGATCGGTCGAATCCGCGATGGCATGCCCGCCACGATCAGCCTGGACATGTATCCCGGCACTACCTTTTCAGGCAAGGTGATCAACATCAGCCAGGGCAGCGGTGCCTACGACTCCCTGCTGCCACCCCAGAACGCCACAGGCAACTGGGTGAAGGTGCCCCAACGTTTTCCTGTGCGCATCCGCCTCGAGCAGAACACACAACATCCGCTGCGGGCGGGCGCCACGGCCCATGCCACGGTGAATACGCTCTGAGGCTTACTGGGGCAGGGTGATCGGCAGCTCTACAGGCTGATCGGGCCGGGAGGGCACCGGCAGGAGCTCACGCAGCAACTGCGCGTAACTGAGGTTGGCCAGGGTCATCGCCTCGGCCCGCTGTTCCATGGCCGTGGTGAGGGAGCGAATCGTGTCGGCAAGGTCGGTGTAGTCAGCCAGTCCAAATTCATAACGAGCCCTGGAATCGCGGTAGGCCTCGCGGGCGGCCCGGAAGGAGGCATTGGCGGCGATGATCTGGCTGAGAGCCGCACGATGGCCGTAGTAGGCGGCTTCCAGCCGCTGTCGAATGGCATTGCGCTCAGCGGCCTCGGCCTGGGCGGTGCGATCCGCCGCGGCCAGGGTGGCCTGCACCGCGCCGGTTGTGATACCGGCATCAAACAGCCGCCAGTTGAGCAGCACACCGGCGGCCCAGTCGCCACCCTGGGAGTTCAGACCAGGGATGAAGGCTGGCCCCTTGCAGCAGTCGTTGAGATCGATCACCGGAGAGGTGCTCTGGGCCACCTGATACCCACCCGTGGCGAACAGCGACACCCGCGGCAACAGCTCGGCGGCGGAACGATCCGCCTGCCGCTGCAAAGCGGTGCGTGCAGCCTGCAGGGCCTGCAACTGGGGATTGTCCTGAAACCCGCGAACAATCGTCTGCTCCAGATCCAGCGGCCAGGGGGGCTGCAATCGCACTGCCTGCCTGGCCACCAACGTGACATCGAAGGGCACATTCACCAGGTTGCTCAACCGGCGCTGGCTGCTGAATCTCAGGGCCTCGGCCTGCTCCAGCCGGAAGCGGTCCTGCTGGAGCAACGCTTCAGCCCGCAACAGATCAACCCGCGGCACCAGAGCGGCCGTTTTCATCGCCAGAACCTGATCACGGATCACCGTGTCGTTGTCTACAACGACCTGACGGATGCGCCGGAGCTGATCGGCCAGCTGCAGGCGGTAATACGCCTCGCTCACATCCAGCTGCAGCTGACGCAGCCGGTTGGCGTAGGTGTGCTGCGACTCCTGCAGATCCGCCTTCACCTGGGCGAGGGCTGCGCTGCGTTCGAAACTGACCAGCTCGTAATCGAGCCGCAGCTGGGCAAAGCCTTCACCGATGTTGGTCTGATAACGGTTCGAGCTACCGGTGGGCACCGCAAAGGCCGAATTGACGCCGTAGCCCTCTACACCAAGATTGCCCTTCCAGGCCCAGTTGCTGCCAGCCTGCTGGCTGTAACCGCCACCCAGAGCGAGGCCCAGGATCGGATAGAAACGGCCACGTACAGAGCGCAGCCAGCCCTGCTGTTCGTTCACACGAGCGATCTGTTGCTGCAGCACCGGATCGTTCTGCACCGCCAGGGCGATCGCCTGCTGCAGATCCAGCCGCAGGCGCTCACGGATCGCCACGGCGCTGGGCTCGTCGGGCAAGGCGCCCGCTGCGGGCGCCGGCAATCGACGTAGCAACTCCGCGGTCTCAACCGGTGACGGCGCCGCAGACTCGGCATCGGCAGGCCAGGCCTGATCGAGGCGGTCAAGATCGCGGGCGTAGGCCTCGAAGCTGCGCAGCAGGGGCCTGAGGGCTGGCGGCGTGGCTTCCGCCAGAGCCGCGGGCGCAGGAAGTACCACGCCCGCCAGCAGCGCTGCCGCCAGAGGCGCCATCAAACGGTCCACAGGCACAAGCATGGACTGGCGGCAGAAGCTTGAGCGCGCCAAGCCTATAAGCGGCAGGCATGATGAAACAGCACAGATACCAGCTTCAGCCCTGGCGCAGCCAGGCCGCCGCATCACAGGCGTGATAGGTGAGGATCAGATCGGCACCGGCCCGCTTGAAGCAGAGCAGGGTTTCGAGCACCACAGCCCGTTCATCGATCCAGCCCCGCTCCGCCGCCGCCTTGACCATGGCGTATTCGCCGCTCACATTATAAGCGGCGATCGGCAGTTCGGTTTCGCCCCGCAGGCGATGAATGATGTCCATGTAGGCCAGGCCGGGCTTCACCATGAGGATGTCGGCGCCTTCCTGCTCATCAAGCAGGGCTTCGGTGAGGGATTCACGGCCATTGGCCGGGTCCATCTGATAGGTGCTTTTGTCCTTGGGAATCGGCTTGCTGTTGGTGGCACGGGGCGCCGAATCGAGCGCCTCGCGGAAGGGGCCGTAATAGGCGGAGGCGTACTTGGCGGTATAGCTGATGATCCCCACGTGCTCGAAGCCCTCTTCATCGAGTGCTTCCCGAATCGCACCCACCCGGCCGTCCATCATGTCGCTGGGGCCGATCAGATCAGCACCGGCCCGAGCCTGGGCCACCGCCTGGCGGCAGAGGATGGCCACGGTTTCGTCGTTGAGCACCACGCCCTCCGCGCTGACGATGCCGTCATGGCCATCGCAGGAATAGGGGTCGAGAGCCACATCGGTCATCACGACCATGCCGGGATGCACCTCCTTGAGGCGACGGATGGCGCGGGGGATGAGGCCGTGCTCGTTGAAGCATTCAGCGCCGTCTTCGCTCTTGAGGCCATCGGCCACCTTGGGAAACAGCACCACGCAGCGGATACCGAGGTTCCAGGCGCGCCCGACCTCCTCCACCAATCCTTCCAGGCTCCAACGCTGGCAACCGGGCATGGCGCCGATCGGCTCGTTGGTCGCCCCCTCATGCACGAACAGGGGATAGATGAAATCAGCCGCGGCCAGATGGTGCTCGCGCACCAGGGACCGCAGCGCAGGGGTGCGGCGCAGCCGGCGGGGGCGGTAGGAGAGCTCCATGGACGGAAACGGGCTGGCCGGATCCTACGGAGCGGGGATCAGCACCACTCCGGTGGTGGAACCCTCAGAGCTTCGCCGCCTGGATCCAGCCGCTGCGGGGATCGGCACTGCGGGCCTGCCGCAACTGCTCCAGCAGGCTGCGCTCCTCAGGGCTGAGCATCTCGGGAAGCTTGAGCACAGGGGTGAGCAGCAGGTCGCCACGCCCACCCTTCACCGGCCAGCCCTTGCCCTTGAGCCGCAGGCTGCGGCCCAGGGTCATGCCGGGAGGCACCTGGACGGCAGCCTCGCCATCGGGCGTGGCCACCCGCACCTCACCGCCGAGGGCCAACTCATCGAGGCTGAGCGGCAGCTCGGCGCGTAACTGATCGCCATCCAGCTTCCAGACGGGGTGCTCCTGCAACTGGAGCTGGAGGTAGAGATCGCCGCGGCGCCCCGTGCCGGGCTGGAGGTTGCCCTTGCCCTTGAGGCGGAGCCGGCTGCCGGCCTTCACCCCAGCAGGGATGCGCACCTGCACCCGCTCCTCATTCACCGCGAGGGTGCGCTCGCAGCCGCGAAAGGCTTCGCTGTAGGTGAGATTAAGGGTGGCTTCTGCATCGAGATTGGCGGCTCCTCCCCTGGCCGTGGCGCCACCGGGGCCAGGGAAACCGCCCCCGAAGCCTCCGGGGAAACCGGAGCCGAACCCGAAGCCTCCCGGTGCCCCGCCGAAACCAGCAGCACCGCCGGCACCCCCGCCCGATCCCCCAAAACGACCCAGAAGGTCGTTGATGAAGTCGTCGAAGTTGCCGTAACGGCCGAAGTCGACATCCATACCGGGTCCACCGCCCCCGGCGGGGCCACCCATCTGGCTCCAGTACTGACCGAACTGCTCGTAGCGCCGCCGCTTGTCGGGATCAGAGAGCACTTCATAGGCCTCACTCACCTCCTTGAAGCGAGCCTCGGCGCTCTTGTCTCCGGGATTCACATCCGGGTGGTGCTGCCGTGCCAGCCGCCGAAAGGCCTTCTTGACGGTGTCGGCATCGGCACCGCGCTCCACACCCAGAACCTTGAAGTAGTCGCGGTAGCCGTTGGCATTCATCGCAGCGCAGGCAGATCGGAACAACGGCCGGACCCAGTGTCTCAGCCACAGCCTCTGTCGTGCGGCCTTCTGGGGGGCGGAAGGCCGAACGCGGCTCGTGCCCATGGGCCTCCACTGTTCCTAAACTGCATCGAGCTCAGGTTCCGTCCATGTTTCCTCGCGGCACCCTGCGCTCCGGCCTGCTGATCGGTCTCACCACGCTGATGGTGGGCCTCACCAGTACCGCCAGTGCCGGCAGCGCCCCCTCCGGCAAGGCCAGCACGACCCCAAGTCTTGGCGAGGCCCTTCACGCTTCAACGGCCGAGCAGAAGGCCCTCACCGAGCACCTGCGTGCCAAGGGAGTGCTGTTCTATGGCGCCTGGTGGTGCCCGGCCTGCTTCAAACAGAAGAGCCTGTTCGGCAAGGAAGCCGGCAATCGCCTGCCCTATGTGGAGTGCGACAAGGACGATGCCGGCCGTCAGCGCTGCATCAGCGCCAAGATTCGCGCCTTCCCCACCTGGGTCATGGCCGACAAGCGGATTGAGGGCGTGCAGACGATCGAGGAACTGAAGGTGTGGAGCGGCTACGGCCGCTGAACCCCTTCAGAGGCCGCTGATGCCCTTCAGCGCCAGAAATCCGGCGAAGCCGAAACAGAGAAGCGCCTGGATGCGGCGCTGGTGCTGCGCCATCCAGGGCGCGAGCCGCTCCAGCGTTCTGCGGCCAGGGGCGCCCCAGAGCCACACCAGAGCGGGTGGAGCCAGGGCAGGCAGCAGGGTGATCAGGGCCATCAGACCCACCAGCAACACTTCGGTCGGCAGCGATGGCTGGGCACGGGCCAGATCCTGCAGTGCTGGCAGAAACAACACCAGCGAGGTGAGGTTGGTGGCCATGCTGCCGGTCCCGATCAACAGGCCACGCCTGACACTCAGGGGCGCCCCCTCCGCACCCACCACTGACGCATGCACCAGGCGTCCCTGCTGAATCGCCAGGCCCAGGGTTAACAACAGCAGCGCCAGTACGAGATGCACCACCGCAGCCACGGGGTCAGGCCCTGGTGTGCGGGGCGGCAGGGCATGGCCCAGCAACAATCCAGCCAGGGTCCAGCCAGCCACCACCAGGCTGGCGCCGGCGGCGAAGCCCCAGCTGGGACCCAGGCCCTGGGTACTGCGGCCCAGCAGCATCACCTGCAGGATCAGCACCAATGGACTGACTGCCGCGCCAAGCGCCAGGGGCAGAATTTCGACGAGCAGGGAGAGGGACACCATCCAACCAGCATCGGGGGGAATGGGCGATCCGTTCAAGGCTCAGATCCTGGACACGCCGGTTGCGCGCTGGCCGAGGCAGCGCATGTTGGGGCGAGCGGCACTGCGCAGTTCCTGTCTCTGCCCCCTTATGCAGGGTCGTGACCGCCGGTGAAAGCTGGGGCGCCTCCAGGTTGCCAAGCCCGATCGCCACCACCATGGCCGCGAGGACCAGGGTGAGGAGCTTCTGGGTGGTGGTGGCGGATTGGTGGGTCGGCATCGTTCGTTTGCCCGATGACGTCACTTTCAGCGGAGCGTTTGGTGCCCGCTGCGATCCAGCGCAAGGCCGGCTGTGATCTTGCTCACAAGGCCCGCGGACAGGCCTGGGCCGGCGCCAAAGACGCTCGGAAGCAGAAGGCCTTAACGTTCGGCTCCTACAGCCCACGCCCCCCATGGGCCGCCGACTCTGGGTTCTGCTGATGCTGGCGACCCTGGGGCTGGCGCTGCTCCTGCCCTTCCCCGCCAGGCTCGCCGCCCAGCCGATCGCCACAGGCAGCCCCACCGAGATCCGGGGGGTCTGGATCACCGCCAACGACATGGGCGTGCTGCGCGACCGGGAGCGGATGCGGCAGATGGTGGCCCAGCTGGCGGAGCTGAACTTCAACACCCTGTATCCGGTCGTCTGGAACGCGGGCTTCGCCTACTACCCCAGCCGCGTCACCGAGGAGCGCGGCCTGCAGACCTTCACCTACCGCGGGCTGCAGGGCCAGGACATCCTGGCCGAACTGATCGAGACCGCCCACTCCCATGGCCTGCTGGTGGTGCCCTGGTTCGAGTTCGGCTTCATGACACCACCGGACTCACTCCTGGCCCGGCAGCATCCCGACTGGCTGACCCGAAAGAAGGACGGCGGCCTCACCTCGATCAGCGCCGCCGGCACCGTGGCCTGGCTCAATCCCTTCCGGCCCGAGGTACAACAGCTGATCAGCGATCTGGTGCTGGAGATCGTGGGCCAGTACGACGCGGACGGCATCCAGTTCGACGACCACATGAGCTTGCCGCGGGACTTCGGTTACGACCCCTACACGCTGGCGCTGTACGAGAAGGAAACCAGAAAGCCGAACTCAAAGGCACCCTCCACGGCATCAGCACCTCCTGCTCCACAGGATCCTGCCTGGCTGAAATGGCGGGCGGACAAGATCACGGCTTTCATGAGCCAGCTGCGGAAGGCGGTGGAGGCTCGCCGACCAGGGGCAATCGTCTCAGTGTCGCCGAATTACTACGACTTTGCCTACAAGCTGCAGCTGCAGGACTGGCTCACCTGGGTGCGGCGCGACATCGCAGACGAGATCCTGATCCAGATCTATCGCCCTGATCTCGAAAGCTTTCTGCCCCATCTCAGCCGGGTGGAGGTACAGGAAACCCTGCAGAAGATCCCAACCGGCATCGGCATCATGAGCGGTCAGCGCACCAGACCCGCACCGATGGAACTGATCCAGTCCCAGGTGCTGGCCGCCAGGGAACGGCAGCTGGGGGTTGCCTTCTTTTACCTCGAAAGCCTCTGGGAGCAAAGCGGCGAACCGCGGGAAGCACGGCTGGAGGGCCTGCGGCAGCTCTTCCCCACACCAGCTCCTCGCCAGCGGCGGGCCCGCTCCTCGACGCTTTCGCAACCCGCGGCCCCGACAAGCCTCCCGAATCAACCTGGAACACCACCTCCTGTCACACCAGCTCCTGGAACAGCAGGGCCAGGTCATGCACTGCCGGTGAGACCCCTGCCTTTGCCACCTCCCCTACCGAGCCTGCCGGGAGCCTTCGCTCCACGCGCAGCACCCATTCAATCCACCGCTGCATTCTCCCCAGTGCTGCAGGAAGCCTAAACCGCTGCTTTGACACCCACCAACCACGGCATTAGCAAGGGACAACGTCTTGTTCACCATGGCCTGGCAACAGCCTCTGCAGCGCCTCCTGCCACTGGCCCTGTTGCCCGTTTCGCTTGGATGGCTCGCCACTTCGCCAGCCACAGCCAAAGAGGCCCGCTGTGTGGTTGTGGAGGCTGGGGTGACGACGTTTCAGGGACGCTGCGATTTCCAGCAGTTTGGCGGCGACGGCAGCTTTTCGATCGGGCCCATTGGACAGCCCTTGATTGCAGGCCGGCTGCTTCTCACGGTGACTCTCGTCACGCCAGAGAGTGCGGAAGTACGCGGAGTCACTCAGAACGGCATCAATTCCCGCTGGGGCCCAGCCCGCCGCTCCGTTCGGGATCGTGCCTGCTGGGACGGGAGTGATTTCCGGATTTGTGCCTACTGAACCGGCGGAGACTGGGGGTCTCAGGCGCTGCCGCGGCGTGAGTTCGGAAGGGCCAGGATTTCCCGAGGGTGCGGCGACGGGCCGCCACCAAAAGGAGCCGTTGCTGGGCACAAGCCGCCACCTCCCACCACAACAGCCGGGCACGCTCGGGGGTTCGCTGCAGCAGCAGCTGGATGGCCATGTCTGGAGGCCCTGCCTCGCCATCGCAGCGTTGCCAAGCTGGAGCCAGTCGCCATGGCCGCCGTGATTCCTCCCCAGAAGCAGATGACCGGCATGCTCGGCCATCCAGTGGCCGAGAACCCGATCGACCGCATGTTCGACGCGGTGTACAGCCACTACGGCCTGCCCTGGCAGTTCTGGAAGAGCGACATCGCCTCGGAGGCTGATCTGGCCCTGGCCGTCGCCGCCCTGGCTCCGCTCGGCTATCGCGGCGTGGGCATCACCGTGCCCTACAAGGTGGCGGTGATGCCCATGCTGGATGGGGTCGACGACGACGTGCGTGCCATCGGCGCCGCCAACTACGTCACGATCGAGCAGGGCCGCCTGATCGGCCATAACAACGACGGCAAGGGCGTCGTGAAGGCGATCGAAAAGGTGGTGCCGCTGCGCGATCAGCGGGTGGTGATGCTCGGCGCCGGCGGGGCCGGCCGGGCAATGGCAGTGGAGATCGCCTGGGCCGGTGCCGCCCAGCTCACCCTGGTGACTCGCCGCGAAAGCCAGGGGCGCGAGGTGGCGGAGCTCGTCCAACGGGCCAGTGGCGTGCCCTGCTGTTGGCAGGCCTGGCAGCAGCAGGTCAGCGTTCCAGCGGGCACCACCCTGCTGATGAACGCCACGCATCTGGGCTGTGCGCCACAGCTGGAACCCGTCCCTGTGCGCTGGGAAACGGTGGACCCGGGATGTACAGCCGTGGATGTGATCACCAACCCGCGGATCACGCCCTTTCTGGCCACCGCGCGTGAGCGGGGCTGCCGGATTGTGGACGGGGTGGAGATGCTGGTGCAGCTGGCGATGCAAATCTTTGAGCGCTGGACTGGCATCAGCCCCGAGGAGGCGGTGTTCCATCGCGCCGTGGCCGACGCCCTCGGTGAGTGAGCTTTGGATCCTTCCCTCCAGAACGATGGCCGGACCTGGGCTGCGGGGACCATCCGATCCCTGGGCTCGTGCCCCGCAATGGCGGGGAGATCAAGCAAGGGGCCCGGATGCAGTCTCAACACGCACCGAAAACCTAAATGGAGCATCGCCGAGGAGGAGCACCCGGACCAGAGGCAATCCGACAAGTCGCACAGTTCAAAAAACGACAACTACGCATACTTCTGTCAACTTATCTTCACGCAAACGTCGCACATCCAAGGCCAAGTCAATCACGAGAGCAACAAGACGACATGGAAACTTTTCATCGAGGACTGAGCGAAGATGCCATCATCACCCGCTGAAAAGGCTGCCGCGTCATGAGCTTTATGCAGAGCCCGAAAGAAAGCCGCCCAATACCGAACGCCTCCCAGGAGAGTCGGGGAATCCATCGGGGACCACCTTGAACTCGGTCCGATCAAGGTGACACTTGTGCATCGGCGGGAGCTCCTTCTCAAGTGCAGGCCCCTGCCGCTCTGATGAACGGTGGGACTTCAGCAGAGAAACCAGGCCATCCCCGAAGAGAAAGGCGCAAGAGAGCCATTGCACTGACGATTGAAGTGCCAGGGCATGGACTTGGACACAGGGACAGGAGACTGGTGCCTTGCATTGCCCGCACTTCATGCCCGAAGCGATGACCCGCCCAAGCCGTCCAAGCGCAGCACCAGGATGCGCGCACTGAACCACTCCGAAGTGCGATACTCCAAGAATAGAGAGTCTTCCTGGCACAATTCTCACCATGCGCATCGCCATTTCAGGCTCTCATTCTTTGGGCAAGTCCACCGTGGTCAGGGATTGGGCCGCGGCCCATCCCTCCTTTCACAGGGAAGAAGAACCCTACCGCGCCCTTGGGCTGCACGGCCCCTACGAAATACTATTTCGCGAGGCATCAACTCGACTGCACAATGGAATCCAGATGTACTACAACATCTCCAGGATCCATCGCTACGCAAGTCCGTCGGATCATGTGATTTTCGATCGCGCGCCCATCGATTATCTCGCCTATTCCCAATACACCGCGAACCAACGAAGTACCGACATTGACGACGAGTACGTAGCCTCGATGATTCCCGCCGCAAGGGAATCATTGGACCACCTCGACATTCTTGCATTCGTCCCAAAGTCTGAAGCCTGGCCCGTGGCGATGGAAGACGATGGCATCCGCCCAGTTGATCATGCCTACCGTGACGAAGTTGATGCGATCTTCAAGCAGATCTATCGCGAGGGTCGCTTCAATGTGATGCCAGAGCAACAGGCTCCGCTGCTGATCGAATTGGTTGGACCGGCAGAGCAACGACTGGAACAGCTGCAAAGCGCCATCCTCGAGATTCGGCATCGCAGCCAAGCAGGCGGCGACAAGCTGAATCGAAGCAAAGTTCAGGGCAACCCCCTGCAAGACTTCTGAGTAGGGCCTCCTGAGAAAGTGCAGAGCGGCTGCGCCGCAGTAGATCCGAGCAGTTTTTAACTGTAGAATGTGTTCAATTCGGCTCGATGTCGCCGAAAAGCAGCCCAGAGTTTTCCACATGTATCGGCGCGAGCATCGTCATCAGCTCTCGTTTGAGGATTTCTTCTTGCCGTTTGGCGGCAAACTCTCTAGTGACAATCGCTGGATCAAGCTTGCTGAGCTCATTCCCTGGGATGAGCTGGAGGACGACTACGCGTCGCACTTCTGCAAAGGCTTTGGGGCACCTGCCAAGCCATTTCGAATGGCGCTGGGTGCACTGACCATCAAGGCTCGTATGGCGATCACAGACGAAGAGCTGGTTGAGCAACTCAAGGAAAACCCGTACCTTCAATTCTTCATTGGATTAGAAGCATTCCAGTTCTCAGCACCGTTTGATCCGTCGATGATGGTCTATTTCCGGAAGCGGCTGCCGGAGTCAGTGATCAACGACTGCAACGAACGGATCGTGCGCCATGGGCTGAATGTGATCCAGGCCGCAGGTACCGACGATGATCAAGGTGCAGACAAAGGTGGCGGTTCTTCCACGGGACATA
>NZ_JAYGID010000108.1:0-1663 GCF_034931685.1 Synechococcus sp. CCY9202 | reverse complement strand
TCGATTCATCGTGGCTGCAAGAGGCGCATCTGCACCTCCGGAATGACAGCCCGTCATTCCACCCTGTTCACCCTCTGATCAGGGCATTCGGGCCCCGGGTTTTACACCACGCAAAGGGACGCGGCCCACGATGGCCTGATCAGCCGAACAGATGGTCGATCTCGCTGGCGAAGTCAGCCTTCAGGTCGGCACGGGCCACGGCGGCACCCTGCAGGAACCCTCCTCGCCGGACCTCGGAGGGGTTGTGCACCGGCACCAGCCGCACCAGTGGACGGCCAGCCTTGGCAATCACCACCTCCTCCCCTTCAAGGGCCTGCGCCACGTAGCGGGAGAGGTGGGTCTTGGCGTCGTGGAGGTTCACCTGCATGGCCAGGGTCCGCAATGGAATCAACTTAGTCCAGGTACGGCTAAGTTTAATCAATCAAAAATGGAGCCGAGTCAACCGAAACGGAAGTGGAATGTCGGTGGATCCTGTCCAGCCGCCGTGGCCAACGCAAATCCAGCTGCAGATGATGGCGGATACGACCCGGAAGCGATCAAGGCTGGGATCCTGGCTGAAGTTTCCGACCTGAAAGAGACGGCCCAGTCGTTCGGCTTCCAGGCCATCAAGGACGGCACCTGGTTCGCCAAGTTCATGCAGAGCTGCCTGAGCAGCTATGACCGTAAGGTGATGGAGAAGGGCGGGGCCGCCTACCTACGGGGCAAGTACCCCGGCCTGCCCACCGATGCGATCGCAGGCAAGCTCTGTGAACTGGCCGAAAAGTATGCGGCCGTTGCCGGTGATCTGTCGGGTGCCGAGGCCAGTGCTGAGGGAAGGGATGGGAATCAAGGCCTATGGGCCGAAAGTGGCGCGAGCTCAGCTGGTGCGCCTGATCCATGGCAATACCCCGGCAATCCAGGCAGCGGCAAGAACGGTGCTTGGTCCACGCATCGCCAAACAGATCACTCAGAAGGCGATCATCAAAACAGCGGTGCCGATCGTGGGCACCGCGATCTCAGCGGGCTGGAATTATGCCACCACCCGGATGATGGGTACACGGGCGCGGCATGGCGTTCGGGTGACAGCAGCCCTACGGGAAAGAGACTCAACACCTGCAAGGGCAGATCGGAAAGAATGAACAGGCGGAAGTGGCAGTGCTGGAAGAGCTGATGGCAAGGCCGCCAGGTGTGTCTCGACGCTGTGGCCCATGGCGGCGGCCACCATCGGCGGAAGTTCGCAGATCAGATGTGCACGGTGGGCAGAGGCGTGTGGCGATAAGGCCAGCCGTCTCCATCACCACCGTGAACTTGACGGCAGCGCCCCAGCCGTCAGGGACCTTCTCGGATGCCGGCACCACTTCCCTCTGCAACCGCCAGGCCTTCCTCCATTTGTAGAGAGTGATCACGTGGATGCCCAGCTCTTCTGAAATCCGGGCCACGCTCTGGCGTTGCGGCGGGCTCATCCGCCTTCTCACATCAGCCTTGACGGCCTCGCTGTATCGGCGCATTGGTCATCTCCTCAAGCCCCCGGGTGTACGGATCAGAGGGGTGACATCTTCCTAAGAAACACCCACGGCCTACAGGGATCTCGGCCAGTCATCCGGTTGGGACCAGCTGGTAACCAAGCGCTTTTGCACGCCGTTCCAGCCCACGCACGTGTCTTTCTTGTGATGCCTTCTGGTAA
>NZ_JAYGID010000107.1:0-3647 GCF_034931685.1 Synechococcus sp. CCY9202 | reverse complement strand
CAAGGGCCCGCAACTGCTGAGCTTCGTCCTCGCTGAGGACCAGCGGAGGCATCGGACGACCAAGCGCCACAGGGCACCTCGGGTGACACCCCTGATTTTAGCTGTTATTTCCAGGACGGGACACTAGGTGCCGCAGGCGGGCGGCGAGGGTGAGGCCGGCCTGACCGCCGCCGACGATCAGCACATCCGGCTGCTCCGTGACCCCCAGGGCCTGCCGCTCCGCCTCGCGCCGCTCGGCCCACGACTGCCGCCCCGGATGGACACCGTGCTCGGCGCCGGCCGGCCGCCGTTCACGCACCCGCTCTTCATGGCCCTTGAGCTCATCGAGGGCGGTGAGCAGGGTCCAGGCGCGGCCGTCCTGCAGCCGCATGTGGCCGCGGCAGTGGCCCACCCGCGTCTCGAAGCCGAACCAGGCCTCGATGCGCCCGCCGCTCTCGACGGCCTCGCCGCGCAGCGCGAAGGCGTGCGGGGCCACATCCGCCAGGCGGGCCGCCAGCATCGCCGTGATCGCCTCGGGCCCCTCCTCGGTGCGCAGGTTCCAGGTGAAGGCCACCAGATCGCGCCAGAAGCACTCCGGGTCGAACAGGCCCACCACGGCATGGGGATCACCGCCCGCGAGGGCTGCGGCAAACGCCTCCAGCCACGTTTCGGCTGCGGTGGTGGGGGAGGAGGCCAGCGCCATCGGCAGCGGGGATCAGGTGCTGCCCAAGCCTGAACCGGCGGGCCGGATCACTCCCCAGGTGCAACCGTTCCTTACAGTTCAGCCTGCACTAATACGAAGGTACCCCTCCGCTTCCCGCTCAGCTGATCGGCTGGGGGCGAAGGTTTCTATCCCCCAGCAGCTGAATCCTGAGATCGGCGCGTCCATCGCCGTTGTCAGCTCCCAGTGGCGAGTCTTGGGCACGTGGCACTTGATGGCACCAAGGTCAAAGCCAACGCCAGTAAGCAGAAGGCCCTGAGCCACGAGCGGATGCTCAGGGCCGAGATCCTTGATGTGCTGGCGCCAGGGGATGGCGGGGGGAGAGAACCGCTCGCCAGCGGAGACGACCACGGCGAAACGCTTCCTCCCGGAAAACCTGGCACTCAGCCCCACAGCTGCACCAGCACCTCCCGTTGGCGCGGGCCATCGAGCTCCACCAACAGCACCGCCTGGTAACGCCCCAGCCCCAGCCGACCCTCCACCACCGGCAGGCTGAGGTGGTTGCCCAGCAGCAGGGCGATCAGATGGCTATGGGCGTTGCGCGGCTCATCGGGGGGGATGTCGGGCCGCAGGTGCAGATCGTTGTGCAGCCAGGGCCGATCGGCCGGCACCAGCTCCAGGAAGAAGCGTTCGATGTCGACCAGCAGCCGTTCCTCGTTCTCGTTCACCACCAGTGCCGTGGTGGTGTGCTGCCCGGCCGCCACAAGCAGGCCGTTTCCCAAACCGGCGCGCTCAACCAGGGCCTGAAGCTCGGCGGTGATGTCATGGCAGCGGAACGGACCGGCGGTGGCTAGCTCGATCCGGTGGGTGAACAGGGTGGCCATGGGATGTCGCTGGTGGACGGCATCCTCACCGGGGGAATCCCGCGGCATCGCCGGCACGACAAGCATGGACCAGGGTGATCGCAGAGGACCGGGAGAACCGCACGATGTCGCAGACCGTTCGCTACCCCGGTCGTGCCTGCCTGCTGGGTGAACACTGCGACTGGTGGGGAGGCGCCAGCCTGACGGTGCCCCTGGAGCTGGGCATCCGGGTGAGCGCCAAGCCCGCCCAACACGGCCTGCACCTGAAGACAACGCTCGAGGGCCAGGCACTGCAGGGGCACTGGCCCATCGATGGCGTCGTGGATCCCGCAGGAGGGGCCCTGCGGTTCGTACCGGCAGCCGCCGCAGCGCTGCGAGCGCGGCCGATCACCATCCCTCCCGTGCAGCTCACGGTGGAAGCCGATCTCCCCGCCGGGAGGGGGTTGTCGTCATCGGCGGCGTTCTGTGTGGCCGTGCTGGATGCCCTGGTCCGGCACGCCGGCTGCCGTCTGGAGGGCCGGGAGCTGGCGGCGCTGGCCACCCATGTGGAACGGGATCTGCTCGGCGTGGCCTGAGGCCCCCTCGATCCGATCGCCTGCGTGTCGCGCGAACCGATGCTGCTGCGCTGGGGGAACGACGGAGCCGTGTCGATCACAACGATCCAGCCGGCGCAGACCCTGCATCTGGTTGTGGCCTCTTTTGCAGCACCGCGAAACACAGCCGCCATCCTGCAGGCGTTGCAAGACCACGCACGCGGCCAGGCAGCGTCAGACCTGGATCCTCAGGCGGTTGCGGCCGTGCGGGCAGCCCTGGCCACCTTTGCCGCTGAAGCCGAGGAGGGAGCGGTGGCCCTGCGTGGCGGCGAGGCCACGGGCCTCGGGCGGGCGATGGATCGCTGTCAGCAGGCCTATGACCACATGGCTGCCCTGCTGCCGGCCCTGCACGCCCCTGCCCTGGCGCGGACCGTGCAAGGGTTGAAGGCGGGCGGAGCCCTGGGGGCGAAGTTCAGCGGAGCGGGCGGCGATGGCAGCGTGATCGCCCTCTATCAGGACCCCCACGCAGCCAGAGAGGGGCAGGCGTGGCTGGGTGGGCTGGAGGGCGTGCAGGCCTGGATCTGCAGGATCCAACGCCGGCCTGGTGATCATGCCGCGGCAGCAGGCTGACAAAACCAGCGCGCGCATCATCGACTGGTTCGATCTCAGCCACCCAGTGCCGCAACGCATGTGAGAGCGGCGACTGCGGGGCTATCGGGCGATGGGCTATGCGCTGACTTCCGATCCGTGATCCACCAGGACGCCATGGCACATGAGCACCGGCAGCATCAACCCACTCAACCCAGGTGCATGACTGCGGGCCCTATGCTGTTGTACAGGTAACTGGACAGCTCGATGCAGGTCGTCAGTTTTTCCGAGGCCCGCGAGAGCTTCAAGGCGGTGCTCGATCGCGTGGAAGCCGATGCCGATGTGACTCTCATCACCCGGCGCCACGCCCAGGGCGCTGTGGTGATGTCGCTCGACACCTACAACAGCCTGATGGAAACGGTGCATCTGCTCCGCTCTCCCGCAAACGCCGCCCACCTGCAGCGCTCCCTGGAGCAAGCCGAACGTGGGGAGCTTCTGGCGCATCCTCTGATCGATGCCAATCAGCTCGATGCCGGCAGCTGAGCAGCTGGCATGGACTCCCGCCGCCTGGGAAGACTATCTGTATTGGCAGGGGCAGGACAGGAGACAGCTGAAGCGGATCAACCTGCTGATCCAGGCTTGTCTACGCGACGCGTTTGTGGGGATCGGCAAGCCGGAACCGCTGCGGGGGAACCTCTCGAGCTGCTGGTCGCGCCGGATCGACGACGAGCATCATCTCATCTACCGGGTTGAGGGAACCACGCTTGTGATCCTGGCCTGCCGTTACAACTACCGCTGAACGGAGCACTGAAGAGGCCCAAGCTTGAACCTTCTCACAGACCTTCTCACATCCAAGCCTGAGGGCATATGAGACTCACGCGGCACAGCAGGTTCGGCTAAGAGTTTGCTGAAAAACCCCGCCACCTCTGCGAGAATGGGCCAACTGCCCCAGGTTTGATGCGAGGTCAGCAGGAGCGCAGCGGCTCCTTGTTCTCCTACGTCTCGATCGAGGAGCGGATCCCG